>JADFWF010000359.1 GCA_015222965.1 Pseudomonadota bacterium
CCTGATGTCGCTTTTATCGTTTTCAACAAATTTTTACTGATCAACGGCAAGGTCCATATGCCCGAAAGCGGCACCTCACACTCATTCAGAATCGTTATCCACGGCTGAATTAATTTTGGATTAGTCATCGCGCCCAATAAAACGATATCATCCTTTCTGCCAGTTTTTTCTCTACCGATTACTTCGCTGTAACAATAGTCTTTACTCGACCGGTAAAAACGGTCTACCAGCCTATCGATAACAGAACTTCTGTCTCGACTGCCGACGTGAGGAATTTTTTCATTTCTGAAATCTTCTTCGATAACATCGACAAGAAATTTACCAGGCAAGTTATCTGTCTGCGAAAGATAACTACGGAATTTGTTAAGGCCGGATTCAGTGGGCTCAAACGAGCTGGTACCAAGCAGCTGCTTGCCACTCCAGTGCAACACGCTTAAGCGGTAACCAGTAAAATAAAACAGCCGTTTCATCAGTGCGCTATCCTCGTGATAATTGCGTGATCAGTTAGCTTGTCAATGTTCATGGCAAGGCGGACCTCGCAGGCAATGGACCATCCCTTGTCAAGTGGTGCACCGCAGTCCGTGGGCATTGACAAGCTAACCCATAGCGCGTTCCTGCGGTGTTTCGCAACGACGTAATTATCACAAGGATAGCGCACTATATCTTCACTCCGGCCACAGCGTCATAAACCGGGCCTAATACCGCCATCATTATCCACATCATAATGCCGCCGAGAACAACTGTTAATATCGGCAATATTGTCGGCTCGATCTTATCAATAGATTCTTTTACTTCCCGGTTATAAAAGTAACTGACATTCATCAAAGCATCATCCATCGCACCGGTATCTTCTCCCACTTTCAGCATACGCACGATCATCGAAGGGAACACACCTACCGCTTCAAAACTTTTACTGATAATTATGCCTTCAGAAATACTGTCTCGCGCTTTATGGATGGAGTCTTCCAGCACGAGATTATCGACCATATTTTCAGAAATCTTCAGCGCATCAAGCACCGTGATGCCGGAGCTATACATCATCGCAAAATAGTTTGCGAATCGCGCCAGTTTAATCTTTGTCATCAACGGGCCAAAAATCCAGAATTTTAGTTTTATGCCATCGAGATAATATTTAACGTTATGATTATTTTTAGCTATCATCTTAAGAGCAAAAAACAGCATTACCGGCACACTGAAAATCAAATACCAGTAATTAACAAATATATTAGACACTTCCATCAGGATAAGGGTATGCGTCGGAATCTCTGTGCCCAGGTTTCTGATAAAAGGTAATAATTGCGGCATCAGGTACATCATCAAAAATGTGACTACCAGCAAGACGATCACTGTAACGATGGTCGGGTAGATCATTATCTTTTTTGTCTGTGAGATCAGCTCATCCTGCCAGCGGATCGTCTCAGCCAGATCTTTCAGCACTTCTGCCAGCTGCCCCGTCTCTTCACCGACACGGACCAGCGTGACATATACCTTATCAAATATCACCGGGTGTTCGGCCAGCGCCAGCGAAAGCGTTTTACCGCCTTCGATATCATCGATAACAGTTTGCAGGACATCTGTAAAATGGCTGTAATCGATACTGTCACGAATATCTTTCAGGCTATCGATAAGCGGCACGCCGGCTTTTATTAACTGCTCGATATGAAAAGTAAAGTTGATCAGCTCCCGCCGGCTGATCTTCTTACTGTGAAAAGCATTCTTAGATGCTTTGTGCTGCTCTTTATAACTTAATAGATCAAAACCCATGCTGCCCAGGCGCTTCTCAAGCTCCATAGGATTACTCGCAACCATAGTATCGTTACGAATTTTGCCTGCAGCATCTATTGTTCTGAATTTATAATCTGGCACTGTACTGAATACCTATATCAGATTAACCGTTGGGTTAAATCGATGACCCTTGTGACTTCTGTCAACGAAGTCCGGCCTTCGAGGACACAACGGATAGCATCATCAGCAAGGGTTTTGTAACCGGTATGTTTTGCAGTTGCTTTTAATTCCCCTAAGGTTGCGCGCTTTGCGATCTGCTCATCGAGTTCATTGTTAATTCGTAATGCTTCAATAATCGCAACACGTCCCTTATAACCGGTGTTGTCACATTTCTCACAACCTTTCGCTTCATATATTTTAAGTTTGTGATTTTCAAATTCCAGGTCCAGTAATTTACTTTCTATCTCATCGGGACTGCTCTCTACCTTACAATGCGGACACAACAACCGAATCAATCGCTGACTGATCACACCGATGATGTTTCCCGTCATAATATCGGGCAGCACACCGATATCTAATAATCGAGGAAAAGTACCGATAGCTGAGTTCGTGTGTAGCGTCGACAACACCTGATGGCCAGTCATGGCCGCACGAAATGCCATATCAGCGGTATCTTCATCACGGATCTCACCCACCAGTATGATATCCGGATCCTGACGCATCATTGATCTAATGCCATTAGCAAAGTCCATGCGCGCAACTTCGTTTACTGAGGTCTGCCTGATCATATCCATAGGATATTCAACAGGGTCTTCCAGCGTCATGATGTTTACCTGCTCAGATTTCACATAATTTAACAATGAGTACAGGGTCGTTGTTTTACCGCTGCCCGTCGGGCCGGTAACCAGGATGATACCTTCCGGCCTCGCCATCATCATTTTTAATTCATTCAAAGTATCTTCGTGAAGACCCAGATCATCCATCGGCACAATGCCCTTGGCGCGATCCAGAACACGCAATACAATATTTTCGCCGTGTGTCGTAGGCTGTGCTGACACACGAAAGTCTACGCGGTGACCCTGAACCTGCAGACTCAAACGACCATCTTGCGGGATACGCGTTTCTGCAATGTTCATCATACACATGACCTTTAAGCGCACCACGATGGCGGACCAGTAATCTTTATGCAAACTTCTGATCTGTCTTAAAACGCCATCTACACGATAACGCAGCCGTAAAAATCCTTCTTCGGGTTCGAAGTGAATGTCTGACGCTTCTCGCTTGACTGCATCTGCCAGGATCGCATCGACGAGTCGCACCAGTGGCTGGCTATACTCATCTTCTGTGGCATCGAGACTGCGGTAGTCGATCTCTCCGGTTTCGATCTCATTCAATATACCATCGACCGATAATTCATAACCATAAAACTGGTCGATGGCTTTTTTAATCTCACCTTCACCGGCGACCATCGGTATCAGTTCGGTCTTGCGTCCGACCAGGGCATGCACCCGGTCAAGCACCATAAGGTCAGACGCGTTTTTCATCGCGATTTTTAACTGCTGCCGCTCTTCATCAAAACTGACCGGCACGATTATGTAACGCTCTGCAATCTCTTTTTCGATAAGATCCAGTGCGACCATGTCCGGGACAACGTTGGACAGATCAACACTGGCGATACCCAATACCTGACTTAATACATCACGCATGATGGATTCAGACACAAAGCCGAGTCCGACCAGCACCTCACCAAGCAAGCGGCCGTGTTTCTTTTGTTCAGTTAATCCGATATCAAGCTGATCAACCGTGACCAGGCCCTTCTCGAGTAACTGCTGCCCGAGCTTTTCTTTTATATCGATAACAGTCTGCGCATTCATCTATTTAAGACCCCGACAGCTCTGTTATACGTTTTTTTACCGCTTCACGAGAAAAACTGACCTGACTGCTGTCCGATTGATCCAGACAGTCCTGATAAAAACCTACCGCCTGTTTATTTTTTCCCAACTGATCCATGCTTACGGCTAAATTAAAAAGGTAGTCTGCATTCTTGTTATCTTTCTGCCAGGCGCTAAAATAAGATTGCTGCGCGAGCTTCCACTTCGCCTGCTGTGCATAAATATTGCCAAGTGCAAAATTCAAGTGCGCTTCATCAGGGTTTTTCTTCAACATATTTAATAAATATCTTTCGTCTGCTTCTGCTGAAGCTTCTGTACTTTGCAGGTTTGCAAGCGCAGATATCGCTATAGGGTCACGGGGATCTTGTTTTAGCAGTGATATATAGACCTTCTTCGCAGCAGTATTATCTTTTTCAACGATAGCTATCGCACCCAGACCGAGAAGCGCATCCCTGTTATCACCTTCGATCTCTAATGTTTCTTTATATAAAATTTTCGCGCGGCCATATTGCGCGTCCTCATAAGCAAGCCATGCGCTTTCGAGTTTTTTTGCTACAGGATCAACTTTTTTTGTTTTTTGAAAAGTCACAGCTGTTGATGCTGCACCCGTTTTATTTTTTAAGCTAGCCACAGGACGACGTTTTTCCCGCTGCGAGACCCTTTCCTTAGCCATCTGTTTTTTCGCAAACTCAACCTTGTCTTCCAGGTCAGAGTCACTCACCAGATTACGTATTATTTTAGATTCTACCGGGGTCGTTTCATTATTGGTTTTTGATCTCATCATCTGCATAGCAATCTGATGTTTACGTTCCAGATTTGCAATTTCCGCCTGCATATCCGTGTAGTAATAAACACCACCGGTAACCAGGATGGCTATGCTGACCAGCAGTATACCGGCCAACAACAGCCGCTTGCTGCGCTTTACATCATGGTTTGTTTTATAGATAAGCATAGATAATGCTTCATCTGAAACCGTGTAGCTTGCCGCCTTTTCACGGTCAAGAGCGTTATCCAGTTTAAGTGGCGGCGGCTCAGTCTCACTTTCATCTTCTTCAGCGGGCTCATTATTTTCCACTGCCGCAATGTCCGCTACATCCTCTACCTCAATTGAATCAAGCGTTAACTCGCCCAGCTCGTCATCAGTAGTCGAGGCGGCGGCGGTAACTTCGCCCGCCACATCTGCAACAGGCTCTTTTATAGCTGGGGGCGCATCTGAAGTAACAGTATCCACTTCATCGTGCTGCGAAGCTTTCTGTTTGTCATCAGCAGCTTTTTTGAGGGCATCTAATAGTAGACTCATGATCGTTATACCTGATACAGCCTACTGATCAGCTAGTTTTTCCGATGTGTCCTGACGAATATCTTCTAGCAAATACTTCTTATATTCAAATAGGTCGCCATCGAGACTAGCGTGCTCGATCACCACGGGACGAATAAATATGACTAACTCTGATTTGATATAACTCTCTTCCGTGTAAGAAAAAAGTGCCCCTAGCAGCGGGATACTGGAGAGGAAAGGAACGCCACGGTCTTCTTTTTTAATCTGGTCCTGCATCAAACCACCGATAACCGCTGTGTCGCTATCATCGACTTTCAGCATGGTCTCGATCTCACGCACCTGTATCACTGGAATCTGGCTCTCGACACCTTCAGCAGCAAGTGCCGGGTTAGGGTCGTTGACAAATCCGACGATCCTGGAAATCGTTGGCCTGATGTTTAACGTGACCGAACCAGCTTCATCGATAAAAGGCGTTACTGACATTACGATGCCGACCGGAACTGTATTTACCGTAGTATCGAAAGCGGTCGTTGAGTTGGTATTGGTATTGCCCGGCACAACGATTACATCGATATTGAAAAACACCTCATTATCGACGACCTTTAATATCGCCGTCTGGTTATTCAGCGTCATTACCTTAGGACTTGATAGCACCTTAACATCACCAAACGTTTCCAGCGCTTTCAATGTGATATTTAACGGGTTACCGTTTATTGTGCCTGAAGTCGCTAACTGGAAGACAGGAGAGGAACCCAGACTGCCGCCGATAACGTCCTGTATACCGCCTTTAGATAATATCGTTGAGCCTCCAGGGGTTGTCGTTGTCTCACTTATTACCGCCCAGTCGATGCCGGCCTGATAAATATCGCTCAGCTGAACTTCAGCGATGGTCGCTTCGATCAAAACCTGGCGCTGGGCACTACCGACAACCTGATCAATAAACTTTTTGATTATTTTATGTTTTTTAGCAGTGGCACGAACGGCGATTATTCCGCTCTCTCTGTTTACGATAATATTTTTATTGTTTTCAGCTTTTGCGCTCGATTTGACATTACTGCCCTCATCGATGATACCGTTGATATTATTTGCCATGGTATCCCAGAATTCATTGACGCTTTTATTCTCTATCTTGGAGTCGGCTTTATTGTCACCGCTGCCGCTGCTATTACCGCCGCCACCACTACCGCCCGCGATCTCTGAACCCGAGCTGGTTGCGCCGATCTCTGTTGAGATGCTTACCTTGCCACCACTTTTACGGCTGATATTCAGATAATCGATATTGTAGACATGCAGGTATGGTTTATCCGCCTTTATCTTCAGCGTTCCGTCTTCAAGATGATAAGTGATGGCCGCTTGAGATTCGATTCGTTCAAGTATTTTTGGCAGCGTCTGGTCGATCGCATTCATCGTGATCTTGCCTGATATATCACTATCTATATCAAGATTTAAGTTGGCGTCTCGTGCCATAGAAAACAGCAGTTCGCGAACAGGAACCTGGTTGACAACAACTGTATAGGTCTCCAGCTTTTTACGCTGACCCGGCCTGGGTAATGTCGGAACCTGTTTGACCGGCTGCGGGATCGCAGCTTTCTCGGCGGCGGCTTTTGCAGACGTCGATTTAATATGTCCTTCAGAAGGTGTCGGTGGATTAGACGCACCACAAGCAACAATCGCCGCAGCAGTTACCACTGCGACACAGCTTTGTAAAATTCGATTTTTTATATTTTTTATTTTCATGGTTTAACCAGCGGTGCTAAACAACCAGTCCCTATTTTATCTGTTATCTTCCATCTGCCCATTAAGGCTTCAATAGCCAGGCTTCAACGAACGGTTTTCACCTGGCAGCATCTTTTTTTAACGAACTGACGCGACGCAAATAAGGGTCACTCGCTTTCAGTGAAGATGGAAGATTACCCAGCTTCTCAATGGCGTTATCCTGCGTAGCAAAATCACTATACAAAACGCTATACCACGCACGTCCGTTTATTACTGTTTCATAGATGTAAATCTCTGCAAAATCAAGCGTTTCGGGCGCCTCATCCAGAAATGCCTCAACTTTATCGGCATCACTGGTTCTCGCCATAAATAACTGGATGCTGTAATGGTTATCGGCCGCATCATTCAACCACTGATGCGTCTTTTCTATACGTTCATTAATATTTCCGGTAACTGTTTTTTTTGTTTTAAGCTCTGTCACAACGTTACTGGATTCTGGTGCTGGTACCGGCGACTGTATTTGTGGCGTAGTCACCAATGGCGCGATTTCGTCTACATCTCGTTTGCCGATGTAGATACCCGCCATCAATACACCGATAATTATTAAAGCGGCGCCCGAAATCATGGCTATCTTCTTTCCGCTGCTACTTTTCTTAAACTCACTATCCTGCGCGGCCGATTTAACATGTGATGAAGTGACTGTATGGCTGCCTTCAGAAAATGCTGCCAGCATCGATTTGTCTGCCAGAATATTGATGCGCCGTGTTAACCCGGCAGAATACTTTTTCACCACACCGGCCGTTTTTTTATTAAAGACATCCGGCCCGGTATATCCTACTGCACGCAATCGAAAGTTGAGATAGCACAAGGTATCATCCGGCGGAAAGGGTGACAGGTTAAAACTATGTGTAATGCGTTCTTTTAACTGGCGTATATGAGGCTGAGAAAGTTTTTCGTCCAGTTCCGGCTGACCGAACAATACCATCTGCAACAACTTGTTCTGGTCTGTTTCCAGATTACTCAACAGGCGAATCTCTTCCAGCGTTTCTATCGGCATGCTCTGCGCTTCTTCAACGAATAACACGACCTGCCGATTACTCGCGTGTTTTTTCAGCAGATGCGCCTGTATCTGCTGCATCACATCCACTTTACTCATCTCATTATTTACATCGAGATGCAGTTCATGCGCGATGACATGCAGGATATTGTCAGGTGACAAACTCGGGTTTGCGATATAGATGACATCGACTTCATCAGATAGACGAACTTCGAGCATGCGGCACAGCATGGTTTTACCACTACCGACCTCGCCAACCACTTTGATAATGCCTTCACCACTGTGGATGGCATACAGTAAAGCGTCTAGTGCAGCACCTCGCTGGTTGCCTTCAAAAAACAGGCTGGTGTCCGGAGTAATTTTAAACGGCGGACGATCCAGGCCGAAATGCTGCTGGTACATTAACCTGTCCCCAGTTTCTGCACTCGACTATATAATGTTGTACGATTAATTCTTAGCGCTTTTGCCGCTTTACTCACATTGTTGCCATTCAGCTCCAGGGCAATTCGAATACTGCGACTTTCGATCTCACCAAGCAATCTATCGAGATCAAATTCATCAGCCCTGATTTCCCTTGCGATCATCTCGTCACTTACCGAAGTAGCACTCTCAGCCAGTGAAGTTGCCGATAATTGAGTTTCCAGTTCTGCGCTCAGTTGAATTTTATCAACACTCTGCCCGGGGTATTTTGTACCCAGCCGGATGACGATATTTCTTAACTCGCGGACATTCCCCGGGTAGTCATATTGCTGCCATAACTCGCGTGCGCCATCATCCAGGACAAACGGTGATACCGTGTCCGCATAAGATTCCATGAAGACGTTTAATAGCAGAAACACATCGTCACCCCTGGCGCTTAACGGCGGCAGCTGAATGTTCAATATGCTCAGACGATGGTATAGATCATTCCTGAAGTTTTCACTTCTGACTTCATCACTTAATACTTTATTGGTCGATGCGATAATCCTTGCCTGCGACTTTAACTCCCTGGTCTCACCGATCCGGTAAAACTCGCCGCTTTCGATAACCCTCAGCAACTTACCCTGCAATGCTATCGGCAGCTCGCCGATTTCATCCAGTAACAAAGTGCCTTTACCCACTTCGATAAAAAAGCCTTTATGCTCCTGTGTGGCACCGGTAAATGCACCTTTTGCATGCCCGAATAGCTGCGCCTCTAACAGGTCCGGCGCAATCGCCGCACAGTTAATCGCCAGGTACGGCTCTGCACTGCGCTTACTGTTTTCGTGCAAAGCTCTGGCTACCAGCTCTTTTCCGGTGCCCGATGCACCTTCGATTAAAACCGGGAACGGTGAATCTGCAAATTGCGAAATCTGGGTGCCCACCATCTGCATGGCGACGCTGTCACCGACGATAGAAACCGTTTTCTGCGAATCACGAAGCTGATCTATCTCGTGCAGACGCTGATGGTGTTGCAGGCGCGCCAGCAACAGGTCCGGTTCCGCTGGCTTGGCGATAAAATCGACCGCGCCAATAGTCAGCGCGTGTTGAATATTTACGTCATTATCCTGACCGGATAAAACCAGCACTTTCATGTTGGGCTGCAAAGACAGCAGCTCACGGATCAGCGTAAAACCTTCATCGGGTTTATGCGGGTAGGGTGGCAGACCCAGGTCGATCAGAGCCAGACTGGGTAATTCACCCGCCTGATTTATTTTTTCCAGTGCCTGCTGACGGGTCTCGGCGGTAATCACGTTATATTGCTTGCGCAACATAAAACCCAACCCCTCCAGTATCAACGGGTCATCATCAACCAGTAATAAACTGGCCGCAGTCATGGCTGTATTATCATTCACCGACATTTCTTGTTGTTCATTTTCTGGCATCGATTTCCCCAAAAATCATAAGATGCATATCCATACCTTATATAGCAGAAATGCAACCATGTTTTATACAACCGCTGAGAAATATTTAGACTTAAGTTAATTATTTGTGATGCAGCACAACAAATGCATGGTTAAATAGCCTTCATGTTCAATATCGTGCTTTACCAACCAGAAATCCCACCGAATACCGGCAACATCATTCGCTTATGCGCCAACACCGGCTGTTACTTGCATTTGATCGAACCACTGGGATTTAAACTGGAAGATAAGCAATTAAGACGCGCCGGCCTGGACTATCACGAATGGGCTGACGTTAAAACATATAAAACAATTGATGAGCTAAAACCAGAACAGGATGTTTACGCGTTATCAACCAAAGGCAAGCAGCATTATCATCAAGCAACGTTTAAAGCGGGTGATTACCTTGTGTTCGGGCCCGAAACCAGGGGTTTGCCTGAAGGCTATCTGGACTCATTGGACAAAGATCACGTCCTGCGCCTGCCTATGTTAGAGCACAGCCGCAGCCTGAATCTTTCTAACACCGTTGCCATCGTGGTCTATGAAGCCTTACGACAGAATCAGTTTAGTAATCTGCTTTAACAATTTGCAGTGATTTATTTGCTGATTAGTGCGTTTCTTGTGATGATCTACGACTCAGCAGGGCAGACACTGCTTCATCGATCGGACAGTTTTCGTATAACACACGGTAAACCTGTTCACTGATGGGAACTTCGACCCCGTGCTGGCGCGCCAGGTCCACCACTTCCTTAGCCGTATTGATACCCTCAACAGCCTGGCCGATTTCTGCCCGCGCCTGCTCCAGTGTTTTCCCCTGTGCCAGCAACAGACCCGTGCGGCGATTGCGTGACTGATCATCTGTGCAGGTCAAAATCAGATCACCCATACCTGACAGACCCATAAAGGTTTCTCTGTGTCCGCCCATGGCTTCACCCAGACGCATCATTTCCGCCAGTCCACGGGTAATCAGCGCGGCGCGAGTATTGGCGCCAAAACCCAGGCCATCCGCAGCACCTGCCGCAATTGCCAGCACGTTTTTTAGTGAACCGCCAAGCTCGACACCGATAAGGTCACTGCTTAGATATACGCGAAAGCGGCCGCTATGCAGGTCATCACTAAGCTGTGTAGAAAAAGATTCAGACGCCGAAGCAACAGTAATTGAGGTAGGTAAATTGCGCGCAACTTCGCCGGCAAAAGTGGGTCCAGACATAACTGCCGTTTTTTTACAGAGGGGCAGTTCTTCGGCGATTACCTGGTGGATGAGCTTGCCGGTACCATGTTCCAGCCCTTTACTCGCCCAGGCAATGCCGGTGTTTTCTTTAAATAGATGGACATTTTTTTGCAGGAACGGACGATATGCATGGCTGGGAATTGCCAATAAAACCCAGGCAGGAGAGGCCAGAGCCAGCTCAAGATCTGAGGTTAGCTGCAACAGGTCGGGAAACGCTACACCGGGTAAATATTGCTGATTACAACGACTTTCAGATAATAGCTGTATATGTTTTGGCTCATTTCCCCACAATAAAACATTATGGCCTGAATCTGCCAGGTGTATTGCCAGCGCAGTCCCCCATGAACCTGCACCAAGTACAGCGATAGGATGTGCTTGGTCGACGACGGTCATCAGCTAGTCGCCCCGATTAATGAGCGGTGTCTTCTTCTGCCTGCGCAGTCGCCTGTTGCTGCACCTGCTGTGTATACAGTGCATTAAAGTTCACCGGCGCCAGCAATAGCTGGGGAAAACCGCCTTTAGAAACCAGTTCTGAAACTGCTTCTCTGGCAAAAGGGAATAGTGTTTCCGGGCAGAACGCACCGACCATGCCGCCCAGGTTCTCTTCCGGGAAACCAGAAATAGTAAAAATACCGGCCTGTTTGATCTCTGCTAAAAACGCTGTTTTTTCCTCGTGTTTGGCAGTAACGGTAATCTCCAGAATAACCTCGTAGGTATCATCTGCGATAGCCTGGTTAGAACTGTTTATCTGTACGTTTATCTGGGGCTGCCATTCAGTATTGGTAAATGCCTGAGGCGAATTGGGGGATTCAAATGAAACATCTTTTAAATAAATTTTTTGAATCGCAAACTGCTGATTTTCTTCGCTCATGGTTTATTCCTGAATATGATGGTGTAATTAAAACTGCGTAATTAAAAACGGTTATTTTTTAGTTAATGGCATGTTAGCTTCCTTCCACGCCGCGATGCCGCCTTCCAGATTATTGACTTGTTCAAAGCCTGCTTTTTTCAGCATTTTTATGGCCCGGGTAACCGTGTTACCCGAATTGCAGTAAAGCAGCACAGGCTCATTTTTGTTGCCAGACAAACTGTTGATACTGGTGGCAAAACTGTTTAAAGGTACATTTTTTGCACCATTTATATGCCCACTCTTATAATCCGCCTCGGTCCGGATATCAAGGATAAGGATATCGTTATTATTATTCATCAAACGAATGGCCTTCGAGGGAGACAGATATGAACCTCTATTCGCCTGGTGATCCAGCTCTGCTTTGATCAGCATGACCATCACAGCCGCCAAAGCAGCAAATAATAAAAGATTATTCTGGATAAATTCGGAGAGTTGCTCCATAACAAAAGCGACCTATTGAAGCCTAGTAGTAACGGCGATAATTAAAAGGGTAATTATATAACATAAGGACTGATAACGTTGTGCGCAGAAACCTGACCTGAGCCGTAAAGGCTCTGAGGTCAGGATTTTCAGTGCTTATCAGGCGCGATTCAGAGGGGTGATCTAAACGCCTTAGTGCGTTGGTCCCGCTGAGCAGAACACTTCTTGCATCATACCGATCAAGCGCAAGGTACGGGTATCACCAACACGATAATACACTTTATTGGCATCTTTTCTGGAAGCCAGAATGCCCTTGTCGCGCAAGATAGCAAGGTGCTGAGAGATATTACTCTGCGACGTACCCACGGCTTCAACGATATCCTGTACACTCACTTCCTGGTCACCCAGAGTACAAAGTATTTTTAATCGCAAGGGATGCGACATCGCCTTAAGTGAACGTGATGCGCGACTGATATCTTCTTCACGCGTCATTAAATCAGGATCATTGGGACTTATAGCCATGGTGTAACCTCGAAACAAATAATAATATAATTAATAAAGCATACATTAATACACTTTTTTTTGAATTGAAATAGCAAAATCCTGAAATTTAGCTAAATATTTTTTACTCAACACACAATCTCGGTTACACAATAGCGAAATGTTCAGAATCAAACTATCTACTTCTCCCACCGAATTGCGCGCTTTTTTTTCTATATTCTTGTTTTTCTGGCTTTTTTTCAGTTTTAACGTTGCTTCTGCGTCAAAAAATGAAGATATGTCGCATTACCAGGACAAACTCGAAAAGCTGCAGAAGAGCATCGCCAAGGTCCAGCAGCACCTGAAAGGTAACAAAAAGCAGCGCAGTCATGTTGTCACCGAACTCCACACGCTGGAGACTGAAATAAGCAAAAATTCAAGAAAACTCAAAAACCTGGAAAAAGCTGTGCACAGCAGCCGCCAACAGGAAAGAAAGTTAAAAAATGAATTAAAGCTACTAAATAAACAACTAAACAACCAGCGCAAAATCCTGTCTGAGCAGATACGTTCTGCATACAGCATGGGGCACCAGCAAAATATTAAAATGCTGTTGAATCAACAAGATCCCGCTCAAGCAGGAAGAACACAGGCGTATTTCAATTACTTAAACCGCGCCAGGCAACAACAGATCGATACATTTCTAGCCACCTTTGAGTTAAAAAAACAGACCGAGACCAGCCTCAAACAAACCTTAAAAACACAAGACCAGTTACTGAAAACACAAAAAGAGAAAAAACGAGAGCGCCAGAAACAGCGTTTCCAGCGCAAGAAATTACTCGCTGAACTCAGTAAAAAAATCAAAAATCAGGAATCCACGCTCAGCAGTCTGGAAAACAGCCGTGGTCGTATCGAAAACCTGCTCAAATCCTTAGGCGAATTACTCGCCGATATACCTACCAGCCCCAGTGAAAAGCAGCCTTTTCTCTCACTCAAAGGCAAGCTGCCCTGGCCTGCCAAAGGTCGCTTCATCAATAGTTTCGGCCAGCCAAAAAACTATGGCGACCTGAAATGGAATGGCATACTGATCAAAACAGAGCTTGGCACACCGGTACGCGTCATCAGCCACGGCCGGGTGGCCTTCGCCGACTGGTTGCAGGGTTTTGGCTTCATAACCATCGTTGATCACGGCGACGGTTATATGAGCCTGTATGGTCATAATGAGTCATTGTTCAAGCAGATGGGAGACTGGGTGCAGGCTGGTGAGGTCATCGCTACTGCGGGAGATAGCGGCGGCCAGCCCGTCAGTGGCGTTTATTTCGAAATTCGCTCACGCGGCAAGCCGGTTAACCCTTCAAAGTGGTGTTCCAGGAAAGCCCGGCATGCCACGGGACAGAATCCTTCGATATGAGAATTATCATGGAACATACTGGTAATAATTCGCTCTAAGCACTATCATTTACATATAATTAATCGATTTGTCGTAGATTCATCTTCAAGTACAAATCTTTAGCAATTCAAAGTGGTATTTACCGGAGTTATTTATGAGTAAGCAATATAAGACCTTTCTGGTTCTGGTCTTTGGTATTTTTGTCGGCGTTTCAGTGTCATTAACCAGCAGTGTGCTGGCTGAGAAAAAATCGGAAGCGTCTGCCGGCCTTCCACTAAACGAGTTACGCAATTTCTCCGATATTTTTGCCCGCGTCAAAACCGACTATGTCGAAGACGTTGATGATAAAACATTACTGGAGAACGCTATCCGCGGCATGCTCTCCGGTCTTGACCCTCACTCTACCTATTTAAATTCGGACGAATATAAAGAATTGAAAATCGGCACCACCGGTAAGTTCGGCGGCCTCGGTATACAGGTTGGCATGGAAGACGGTTTTGTAAAAGTTATCTCCCCGATCGACGATACACCGGCCTTTCGCGCTGGTCTTGAATCTGGCGACCTGATAATTCGCCTTGACGACAAATCAGTTAAAGGCATGACTCTTAACGACGCAGTTAAAATCATGCGTGGCGACCCCGGCACCGACATAAAACTAACCGTGATACGAGAAGGCGCTGACAAACCGCTGCCTTTCACCGTAACGCGTGACATCATCTCGGTTAAAAGTGTTAAGAGCCGTATCCTTGAACCCGACTATGGCTACATTCGCATCAGTAACTTCCAGTCAAAAACAGCACGCGATCTGGTTAGCGAATTAAGTAATCTTAAAAAAGAAAACAAGAGCGAGCTCAAAGGTCTGGTACTCGACTTACGCAACAACCCGGGCGGTGTATTAAGTGCAGCGGCTGATGTCTCTGACGCCTTCATTAACGATGGCAAACTGGTGTACACACAGGGCCGTATCGCAAATTCAGCTTTTGAATTTAATGCAAAACCCGGTGACATTATGAATGGTGCGCCCGTCGTTGTATTGATCAATGGCGGCTCTGCCTCCGCGTCAGAAATTGTTGCCGGTGCATTACAGGATCACAGCCGTGCCGTCATCATGGGCAGCAAATCTTTTGGGAAAGGCTCTGTTCAGACCATCCAGGAATTACGCAGCGGTGGTGCCGTTAAAATTACCACGGCACGCTACTTCACACCAAAAGGTCGTTCTATCCAGGGCGAAGGCATCACCCCGGATATCATTCTTGAGAGTTATGAAATCAAAGACTCTAAAGATGAAGCTTCTTTGCGCATCAAGGAGTCAGACTTGACCGGTAGCATCAGCAATCCGACCAAATCTCAGGAAGCGATCAAAAAAGCGGAAGCTGAAGGCAAAAAAGATGAAAAAGAAGACAAAAAAGCACATATCAAAGCTTCTGAAGACTTCCAGTTATACGAAGCACTGCTGTTATTAAAAGGTTTAAATATATTAAGTAAGTCATAAGCGATATAACACTGCTATCGATATTTAACATGGACGTTAAATAACTCTTTAACCCGTAAACACATGGACAGATATTCCATGGCCAGACACCCCCGGTTTATCGTACTCACCTTCCTCGTTATTATATTAGCGAAAGCCCCTGCACATGCAGAAAAACTTGCCAGCATTATCATCGACGATGTAGGCAACCATCTTGAATACGGACAGGATGTTATCGGACTCCCTGCCACCTTAACCATCGCCATACTGCCCCGCACAGTTTACGCAAAAACTTTAGCACGACTTGCGGCGAAAAATAACAAAGAGGTCATGCTGCACCTGCCTATGCAGTCGGTCGAGCATCATCAGCACTCACCGGGCACACTGGACCTGCACATGACGAGAAAAGAATTTAACGAGCAACTACGCTTAAATTTAAATTCGGTTCCATACATCCGGGGTGTTAACAATCATATGGGCAGCCTGTTAACGAGACATCCGGGGCATATGACCTGGCTGATGGATGAGCTCTCACGTCGTGGCGGGTTATATTTTATCGACAGTAAAACCACTAACAAATCCATCGCAGACAGGATTGCCATGGAATATAAAGTACCAAACTTGTCTCGCGATTTTTTTCTCGACCCGGATCATGAAGAGGCTACCCTGCGCCGGCAATTTGATCGTTTTATTCAAAAAGTAAACCGGCGCGGTTTTGCTTTAGCCATCGCGCACCCGTATCCTAAGACCATCGCATTTTTAAAAGCGCACTTAAATGAACTGAGCGAGCAGGGAATAACTTTAATCCCGGCTTCAGAACTTGTCCGCACCGCGGACCAACTAAGCAAAAAACGAGAGAATCAACATGTCGCATGTACTGGTACCCCTTGCTCAAGGCTGTGAAGAACTCGAAGCCATCACCATAACCGATCTACTGGTGCGTGCCGGCATCTCTGTCACCACCTGCGGCCTCGACACACAGCCAGTAAAAGCCTCACGCGGCACCACCATTATTCCGGACACCAGTATCGATAAAATAATGAATGAGTCATTCGATCTTATCGTTTTACC
>JADFWF010000068.1 GCA_015222965.1 Pseudomonadota bacterium
CCCTACATGCTGGTTATCGGTGATCGGGAGCTTGAAACAAATACAGTGGCCGTTCGCACGCGAAGCGGTGAAGACCTGGGAGCGATGTCAGTTGATGACCTTGCCAACCGGTTTTCATTGGAGATCGCGCGCCGCGGTCATGCTGTTTTAGAGGAATAAAACTATCGCTTCACCAAAAAAGACGCGCATTAATAGCGACATCACTTATCCTGAAGTACGGGTTATTGACCATGAAGGTGAACAACTCGGTATTTTGACAAGTGAGGAGGCGCTAGCAAAAGCAAAAAGCGTCTCGTTGGATCTAGTTGAAGTTTCTCCCAATGCGGAGCCGCCTGTTTGCCGGATTATGGATTTCGGTAAATTCAGGTTCGAAAACAGCAAGAAGAAACAGGGTGCGAAGAAGAAACAGCGTCGTACTCAGGTTAAAGAAATTAAGTTTCGTCCTCGTACCGAGGTGGGTGACTACAACACCAAGCTGGGTAAGCTGAAAAAATTTCTTGAAAGTGGTGACAAGACCAAGGTTACCATGCGTTTCAGAGGGCGTGAATTTGCGCATCAGGAACTGGGTATGCAGTTATTGCAACGTGTAGTGGCAGATCTGGAAGAGATCGCCAACGTTGAACAGATGCCAGGCATGGAAGGGCGTCAGATGGTTATGGTGCTGGGTCCTAAGAAGACCAATAAGTAACAGTCATTAAATTAACTGTTATGCGTTGTTTAGTAATAGCTGAACAGTTAATAGAAAAGTATTTTAGATTTGGAGAAGGCATATGCCTAAGATGAAAACAAACCGCGGTGCTGCAAAGCGTTTTCGCAAGAACGGTTCCGGTGGATTTAAACGTGGTAAATCACATCGTCGTCATATTTTGACCAAGAAGAGCACCAAGCGTAAACGCCATTTACGTGATGATGCACAGGTTCATGAGAATGATAAGAAGATGCTCATCCGTATGTTGCCATACGTATAAGCTTTACGTCATTCATATATAGATTAAGAGAATAGAACAATGCCAAGAGTAAAAAGAGGCGTACAAGCCAGAGCTAAACACAAAAAAGTTTTAGCCAAAGCAAAAGGTTATTACGGTGCACGCAGTCGTGTTTATCGTGTAGCACACCAGGCCGTAATCAAAGCCGGTCAATATGCATATCGTGACCGCCGCGTTAAAAAACGTATGTTCCGTTCATTATGGATTATACGTATTAATGCTGCAGCTGCTGAGTGTGGTATTTCATACAGCCGCCTGATCAATGGCCTGACTAAAGCTGAAGTTGCAATCGATCGTAAAGTATTAGCTGATCTTGCTATTCATGATATGGCTGCCTTTACAAAAATAGCTGATAAGGCCAAAGAAGCACTCGCAGCTTAATTATTGCGGGTGTTATTCGAGCGTAATATGCTCGAAAAAGCTTAATCAGTACAAAAGGGGAAGCGCGCTTTCCCTTTTTTTATGTGAAACAGAAACGAAAGATTGAACCACAGAGGCACAGAGGGCACAGAGGTTTTGTTATTTAGCGCCTTCGGCGCGGATAATAATTAAAAGGTTTTTCTCCGTGTACTCTGTGCCTCTGTGGTGAAAAAGTTTTTAAAAGTACTTCATACGGGAGTTGAAGCGTGGATTTACAAAAGTTAACCGCAGATGCACTAGCAACAATAAATGCGGCTGACAATCTGGAAGTTTTAGATCAGGTTCGAGTTGATTATCTGGGTAAGAAAGGTGAGCTGACCTCATTGTTAAAAACATTGGGCAAGCTGCCCGCTGACGAAAGAAAAGCAGCGGGGCAGGATATCAATAACGCCAAACGCGAAGTGCAACAGGCGATCGAACAACGCAAGCAGTCACTGGAAGCTGAAAAGTTAAACGCCCGTCTGGCCAGCGAGAAAATCGATGTGACTTTACCGGGTCGTGGTCAGCAGGCAGGTGGTCTGCATCCTGTAACAAGAACCATGGAACGTATCGAAAGCCTTTTTTCACGTTTAGGTTTTACCGTAGAGCAGGGTCCTGAGATCGAGGATGATTTCCATAACTTCGAAGCATTGAACATCCCGTCGCACCATCCCGCGCGTGCCATGCACGATACATTTTATTTTGATGCCAATACGCTGCTGCGCACACATACTTCTCCCGTGCAGGTCAGGCACATGGAAACCAATAAACCACCGCTGCGCATCATCGCCCCGGGTCGGGTCTATCGTTGTGATTCTGACCTGACACATACTCCGATGTTTCACCAGGTAGAAGGTTTGCTGGTTGATGAAAACGTGAGTTTTGCCGACCTGATGGGTACCCTGGCGGACTTTTTGAAACAGTTTTTTGAAGATGAAAATCTGCAGACGCGTTTTCGCCCTTCCTATTTTCCTTTTACCGAACCTTCATCAGAAGTCGATATCCAGTGTGTGATGTGTAAAGGCGAAGGTTGTCGTGTGTGTGGTCATACCGGCTGGCTGGAAGTACTCGGCTGCGGCATCGTGCATCCAAAAGTGTTTGAGTCTGCCGGTATCGATACAGAAAAATATACCGGGTATGCCTTTGGCATGGGTGTAGAACGGTTAGCGATGTTACGTTATGGCGTTAATGATCTGCGTCTGTTCTTTGAAAACGACCTTAAATTCTTACAGCAGTTCGCGTAGCAGGAAACAGATATGAAATTTAGCGAACAATGGTTAAGAGGCTGGGCTAATCCGGCTCTTTCAACGCAGGAGATGTGCGATCAGCTGACCATGGCGGGTCTGGAAGTTGATGGTGTTGAACCGGCTGCCGGCGAATTTACCGAGGTGGTTGTTGCCCGGATCGAGTCTCTGGAAAAGCACCCTGATGCTGATAAGTTAAATGTCTGTCAGGTGACTGATGGTACTGAAACGCTGCAGATCGTCTGCGGTGCCGCCAATGTAAGAGAAGGGCTGATCATCCCGCTGGCAAAAATTGGTGCTGTATTACCCGGTCCCGCTCCCGGCGAGTCATGGAAGATCAAACCGGCAAAACTACGTGGTGTCGAATCATCCGGCATGTTGTGTTCAGAAAAAGAGCTGGGTCTTGCTGATAGCGCAGAAGGTTTGATGGAGCTGCCAGCTGATGCGCCGGTCGGCCAGGATATACGTGAATATTTACAGTTGGATGACACCATCATCGAACTGGATCTGACGCCAAATAGAGGTGATTGCCTGAGCATTACCGGTATCGCCCGTGAATTGGGCGTGCTGAACCAGTGTGAAGTCACTGAGCAGCAATGGGCGCCTTACAAACAAACCATTAAAGACGAGTTTCCTGTTGAGATACAGGCTGGTGAAGCCTGCACGCACTACGCGGGCCGTGTAATCAAAGGTATAGATGTCAAAGCACAAACACCATTATGGATGCTCGAACGCTTGAGGCGCAGCAGTATTCGCGGTTTGAGCCCGGTGGTTGATATCACGAACTACGTCATGCTGGAGCTTGGGCAGCCGATGCATGCTTTTGATCTTAACAAACTGGATGGAAAAATAAATGTCCGCTTTTCTGAAAAATCAGAAAAAGTAACGCTATTAGATGGTAAAAGTATTGATCTCCAGGAAAATTCATTAGTTATCGCTGATAACTCTAAAATTCTTGCGCTCGCTGGCGTCATGGGCGGTGAAGATTCAGCCGTTGATGATTCAACAACGGATATCTTCCTGGAAAGCGCTTTCTTTAGACCTGAGATTATCGCGGGCAAAGCGCGCAGTTACGGCTTACACACAGATTCATCGCACCGCTTTGAGCGTGGTGTCGATACCCAGATGCAGGTTCATGCGATAGAGCGAGCCACAGAGCTGGTCCTTGAAATCTGTGGTGGTGAGGTTGGCCCTGTGCTTGAGCATAAAACGGCTTCACATCCTGAAGAAGCCGTGCCCATCCACCTGCGTTCAAACCAGATCAAACGTGTACTAGGCATCGAGCTGTCAGATGATGAAGTTACAGAAATTTTTCAGCGTCTGGGTATGGAAGTTAAAGTGTATCCTGACGGCTGGTTAGTGAAAGCACCAAGTTTTCGTTTTGACATAGAAATCGAAGCGGACCTGCTTGAAGAAGTCGTGCGTGTCTATGGATATAATAATATTCCGCGCACCTGTCCAAGTTATCATTCTGTTATTCAGGCGCAGCCAGAAGCTAAAAACTCGCTGAATGAACTTAAGAAATGCCTGGTTAACCGGGGTTATTTTGAAGCTATCAGCTACAGTTTCGTGGATCCGAAATGGCAGAAGATTCTGGATCCACAGACGAAAACAATCGCGCTGGCAAATCCTCTGTCTTCAGAGATGTCGGTCATGCGCACCACCATATGGGCAGGTTTGCTCGATGCGCTGAAACATAATGTAAACCGCCAGCAGAGCCGCGTGCGTTTGTTTGAAACAGGCCTGATTTTCAAGCCACAGGAATCAGGGGCTGAATCTGAAGCGGCTGGTGTCGATGCGATAAGCCAGGAACCTATGTTTGCCGGTGTTATCTGTGGTGATATTCATCATGAGCAATGGGCGGAGCAGACGCAAAAAGTCGACTTTTATGATGTTAAAGCAGATGTAGAAGCCTTATTGGCTTTTTCTGCAACCGATTCAGTATTTGCTGCCGCAGAAAACCCTGCGCTGCATCCAGGTCAGAGTGCCTGTATCAAACAGGGTGAAGAGATTATAGGCTGGGTAGGGGCATTGCATCCACAAGTACAAAAAGCACTTGATATCGACCCGCGTGTTTATGTTTTTGAAATAAAACAGTCTGCTATTTTAAATAATAGTATTCCAGAATTTGCAGCGTTATCTCGCTTCCCTGAAGTGAGGCGTGACCTCGCAATTCTGGTTGCTGAGTCGATACCGGTTTCTGATATTTTGTCAGTAATTAACGAGGCGTCCTCCGATTTGGTCAAAGAAACGCAATTATTTGATATATATCAGGGTAAAGGCGTTGACGAAGGCACAAAAAGTGTCGCTTTCGGCTTGATTTTACAGGAGTTTTCCCGCACTCTTACCGACAACGACGTAGATACCGAAATTGAAAATATCGTTTCTACACTAAATCAACAATTTGCTGCTACACTTCGGGAGTAGGTATGGCATTGACGAAAGCCGATATGGCA
>JADFWF010000360.1 GCA_015222965.1 Pseudomonadota bacterium
CTAAAAACCTGTGTTTTCAGCGGCGCAGACGATGGGGTTTGCTTTTACTGCAAACTGATGACTGCAAACTGCCAACTTCTCTTAAGGCTCAACAACGGCCATCGAGCTAATTAATCTTTGAACCGCTCAATTCCCAGGCGTAGGCACAATCCAGTTCAGATAAAACAGCAACCACGCCGGTTTCACCATCTTCCAGCATTGCCTGTAGTGGACATCGGTTTTTCAGTCGTACGTGAGGTGCTGCCATCCAGCGTGCGCCCATCTGCAGATTACGCGGGTAGGTGGTGCGTAATGCGTCGATGATGCCGAGTAGGAACGCGACTCTGCTGGTTACTTTTTCATCTTCTGGAAAGGGGGTGTCTTTACGGTATTTAGCAAGATGCCGGCTGCGTTCAGTTGTTGGCAGATCCAGAACAGCGAGTATCTGCTCACCGCTCAAGCCCCATTCGTCGAGCGCGTTCATCACTTTCAAGGTTCGCAGTAATTGTTGCTCAGCAGAGATAACAGCAGTCATAATTTTTATCGATAAATGAAGGAAAATTCATTGAAATGGTTAAAATCAGCCCTAATTTTATCATATATCTCCTTTTTCAATAACCACAAGAAAAATCATGGCTATACGACCTGTATTACGACTGGGTGACCCGCAATTATTCAAAGTTGCGAGTGAAGTCAGTGAATTTAACCATCCCGAACTCGACAGCCTCATCGAAGACATGTTCGATACCATGGAAGCTGCCGATGGCGCGGGGCTGGCGGCACCACAGATCGGTATCAGCCTGCGTGTCGCTATTTTTGGCTTTGACTGCAACCCGCGTTATCCGGATCAAAACACCGTGCCGAAAACGGTACTGATCAATCCAAAGATCACCCCGCTCAGCAACGAAAAAGAGGAGGACTGGGAAGGCTGTTTGAGCGTTCCGGGGATGCGCGGCATCGTCTCCCGCTACAAACATATCCGTTACAGCGGCTTTAACGCCTCCGGTAATGCCATCGATATCGAAGCTGATGATTTTCATGCCAGAGTGGTCCAGCATGAGTGCGACCATCTTGATGGCATCATATACACACAGCGATTAACGGACCCGCTAAAGTTTGGCTTCACTGATGAACTATTTAGCAGCGGCCAGTTATCCCGCGAAGACTGCTCTGAATAGATTTTTGTAAACTGCTGTAAAATGCTATACCTTATAATGAAGTAAGCAAAAAAGTGACAAAATGAACATTGCTACAACAATCAGGTCGTAGTTCATTATTAACCGGTACATTTCATGAAACGCTATCTCATCTTTTTTTATCTGCTAACAATTTTTTTCGTTAGCTTGTCAGCATCCGCTACCAGCATGCTGCCGATCACATTGGAGCAACTTTCTACTCGCGCCTCACTTATTTTTTATGGCGAAGTGTTAAGCAACACGGTACAGAGAGACGAACAGAGTGGTCAGGTCGCCACTTTTACCGAATTTAAGATCATCGACCTGATCAAAGGCAAAACCTCAGACACACACACGATTAAACAGCTGGGCGGCCTGGATAAAAAGACAAATATAAATTTTCATATTCACGGTATACCAAAATTTCAGAATAATAGCCGCTACGTGGTTTTTTTACCGAAGAAGTCCAGTCTTGGCTTTAGCAGCCCACTGGGATTACTTCAGGGCAGTTTCACAGTCACCACCAAAGATGGCGAACAGGTAGTCAGCAACGGTCGTGATCTGTCCCGGCAGAACACAACTGGCCTCAATAAAAACGTTCAGGTACCACTCGCTGTTAACATCGACAAACCATCACAGGCACGGCTCGATGATTTCATCAATACAGTTCGTGCTTACAATACTAAATAGACTGAAAATATCATGAGAGCTCACATTAACTTTTTCATATTATTTTCTGCCTTGTGTTTCAACGATGCATCCTTTGCTGGCGGTCCTACGACTATCGTCGGTAACACAGCAGTGACCTACCAAAATCCTGCTATTACCGTCCATGTTGAAAACGGTGACCTCGGTATATTTCCCAATGCCGTCGCAGTACCACTCATGCAAGAAGCATTCGATATCTGGAGTAACGTAAATACAGCAACCATAAGCTTAAATATCGACCAGACAGTGCTCGATTTCGACGTTAACCAGGACAATGCTGAAACTTATTTACCCACGGTTGACGAATCAAATCTAAACGAAGCCGATGGCATAAACCCGATAATATTTGACGATGACGGCCAGATTATCGATATGTATCTCGGCGCGGGACAGAGTGACCTCATCATCGGTTTCGCGCAATCGATAAGCACCACCACGGGCAGTTTCTTTCTTGAAGGTTTTGCTGTTATCAATGGAAAGAACACCACCAGCGAAAACGCCTTAAAATTATTGTTATCGCATGAGATCGGGCATTTTTTCGGGCTGGATCATTCCCAGGTCGACATTGATAACAAAGAGCCAGCCCCGTTCTGCGATAACATTAACAGGGAAGTCTACCCGCTGATGTACCCGATACGCTGCCGCCTTACCGTCAGCCTGCATTCGGATGACATCAGTGCAGTATCAGCACTTTACCCGGCCACAGACATCAATGACAACTTTGGTGTCTTAGAGGGTCGATTCGTGGATAACAATAACATAGCCATCCTCGGCGCCAACATCTGGGCTGAGAACACTATCACCGGCGAAACATTCAGCATCGTTTCCGACTACTTATTGCAGAGCACCGGTTATTATAAATTGCTGTTACCGGCAGGCGACTACATCCTGCACGCAAACTCCATCAACACTGAATTTTTTGATATCTCTGCCGTCGGTCCTTATGCATCGACAACATCTGATATCTCTTTTAGCGACCCTCATCCGATCACGGCGGTAACTTACCAGGGCATTACAGAAGGCAGCGATGAAGTCATCACCATATCCACGAACAAAACCAACACGATAAATTTTTCGATAACCGGGGCAACCGTTATTTTCAATAACGCAGACGATGACGACGATAGTTTTGCAGACTTATTTGGTGCGCTGTCTCAGACCACCTTACTGATGATGACCGTATTATTAATTTTTGGACGCCTGCGCCTGCAGCGTTAACCCGTGGTCTCGATCCATTCGGATATGGCGATAAATTTAAGGAACTCTTCATGCACCATGGGGGTACTGACGAAGTAACCCTGGATAGTCTCAACACCGCGTTTATGCAGAAAATCAAACTGCAGTTTATTCTCTACACCTTCGCCGATAATACTCAAACCCAGGCTATGCGCCATGGCAATAATTGCATCGCAAAGCGCCGTATCATCCGGGTCTTCGCCGATGTCAGAGATGAATGTTTTATCGATTTTGAGCACATCGAACGGAAACCGTTTTAAATAACTCAGCGACGAATAACCGGTCCCGAAGTCATCGATCGACAGCCGAATGCCCATCTCTTTAAACTGGTTTAATATATTGACCACGTGCGGCACATCTTTCATCAACAGGCGCTCAGTAATCTCCAGCTCGAGGCTGTCACCGGGAAGATCATATTTTTTCAGATAATCAGAGATCGTAGTAACGATATCCTTGCCTCTGAACTGGCGGCTCGACAGGTTGATCGCGATGTAAAAATCTTCGTGGTCCGAATTCTCACGCCATTTTTTCACATCGGCAAGTGCGGTATCAAAAACCCAGTTGCCGATATCAACGATCAGACCACTCTCTTCTGCCAACGGTACAAATTCTTCAGGGGAAACTTCGCCAAGCTGTTTGTCGTCCCACCGTATCAGAGCCTCTGCACCGACGACTGCACCCGAATCCGCATCCATCAACGCCTGATATTTCAGATAGAAATCACCATCTTCCAGAGCGCGTCTTAATTTGCTGTCTATCTCAACGCGCTTCATCACCACGTCGCCCATCTCCGGCGTGAACACTTCATAAGTATTCCGCCCTTTGCGCTTGCTCCTGTACATAGCAGTATCTGCATTCCTGAGCAAAACATGCGGATCATCGCCATCCTGCGGGAAAATGGCTATACCGATACTGGCAGTCACGGAAAACTCCATATCCTGAACCACACACGGTTTGGAAACACGGCTTAAAATTTCTTCTGTTTTGCTTTTGACTATACTATCAAAAGAGTTGTTATCACCCGTACCATCTGTATCAATATCTACCAGCATGATCAGGAATTCATCACCTCCCAGTCTTGCCACGGTATCAAAATCACGCACGCAGGCTTTTAACCTGCCAGCCATATACTTTAAAAATTCATCGCCAGCACCATGGCCAAGCGTATCGTTTATGTTTTTAAAATGATCAAAATCCATGTACAGCAAAGCGATGTGCTCCTGCTCGCGGATAGCATTAGCGATAGCTTGCTGGATCCGGTCGTACGCCAGGGTGCGGTTCGGCAGATCTGTTAACTTATCGTAGCTTGCCTGGTACAGCAATCGTTCTTCATAATCCTTACGCAAAGAAATATCTTCTTTGATAGCAAGGTAATGCGTACTTTTATTCTCTTTGTTTTTAATCGGAGAAACGGTGACGTTCTCCCAGAACAGGTCACCATTTTTCTTTTTATTATAAAGTTCACCGCTCCACGACTGTCCCGCAGTTATCGCATTCCACATATTTTTAAACTGCACTTCCGGCGTATGGCCGGATTTTAAAATACGGGGATTCTTGCCTTTTAACTCTTCTGCTGAATATCCCGTTATCTTACAGAGCTGTGGATTGACGTATTCGATCGCACCTTGCAGATCTGTGATCATCACTGAAACCGGGCTTTGTTCGATCGCCTGTGATAGTTTGTTTAAATTATCTGCGGTAAGTTTATGACTGCCGATCTCATCTTCCAGGTCGATGATCAGACTATTGATGTTTGTCGTCATATCATTGAATGCTGTCGCCAGACCGCCTATCTCATCATCTGCTTCTATATTTGCTTTTGCACGCAGGTCACCGTCTGCTATCGACTTGACTACGCTGGTCAATCGTTTTACCGGCCCTAATAATAATTTCGTTGCCGCCATAACGATCAGCACAACAACTATCACGATGACCGCAACCAGCAAGAAAGCACTTTGCATCTGCGCGACGACAGGCTCTAAAAACACATCCTGAGGCTGCGACACGACGATCGTCCATGGCACTGTCTGCAGCTCCACCACAGCCGCCGAGAACACCACCGTGCCCAGACCATTGAACCTGGTTTCGATAATAGGTTCGCTAAAACTTGAGGACAGGACCTTCCGGGTCCAGTCCGGATGCTCTACAAAAGCACTCGTAGCATTTTGCGGCACCCGTTTTTTCTGCTTTAACAGTTGCATGGCATCTTCGCTCACGCCACTTGCCAGCGTGTATTTAAGATCGTTCCGTCTGCCATGAACTAGTCGCAGATTATTCTCGTCCAGCAGCACCGCAAATGAACCGCGGCCGACCATGCCTTTGGTCCGGTCAAACAATGCCGTCAGTATCGAAGCGTCGTATTTCGTTCTTAGAACACCGATTAATTTTCCAGACAGGTCATTGATTCCACTACTGAACACGATGACAGGATTTGGCTCTTCAAATATTATCGATGAACGATAAGTGCTAAGGCGATTTCGTCCTGACAGGACGTTAAAATAGGTATGCCGACTTTCATCGGCACCGATATTTGCCGAGTCAGTATCGAGGATATTAATCCCCTGCTTATTCAGAATCGCATAAGAAAAAATAATGTCATCCTGGCGCGACTTTAACGCCAGCAATATTTCCAGCAAGGTCTGGCGATTATAGGGCGGCTCTGCTTTTCGCGTGAGGAAACGGTTGATCACCGGCAGATTTGCTTCCGTTCTTAAAAACTCCGCATTCTGCCGGTTGAACCGATCGATACGATCGGCATAATTACGCGCGGCTGAGACCAGCGCTTTATTAGCACCATCGCTCAGATTTTTCCCCATGACATAACTATCGAGGATAGCCAGTACGGCCAGAGAGACCAATACGATCACCATAAAAGCGGTGACCAGCTTGGCGCGCAGCGTGTATTGCCTGGCGATAAAGATGCCAATAATCAGCAACAGAATACCGCTTGCGACAAGTGCGCCAGCAATTTCTAATAACACGCTTCTACACCTTTAATGTCCATTACTATAGATTATGATTTTCACTCAAAAAATTATCGTAAATTATAAAGCATCTCTGACGCAGATATAGCTGACAGTAACATTTTATATTTATTAGAATAGCGCCTTAAGACACCAAATTCTATAAATATCGATTTCTCAAACAAAGTTTTATGACCTCTATAAAAACGAAAAAATCATTGGACAGGGCAACTTATGGCAACTGGTCTTCAGATATTACTGCAGACCTCATCGTCAGCGACAGCATATCGATCGATGAAACCAAACAGATAGCTGATTCTCTCTATTACATAGAGAGAAGACCACAGGAGGCAGGACGTTGCGTTATCGTCCGGGTAACAGACGGAAAAACAACGGATGTTCTCACCACACCTTATAGTGCACGTTCTCGTGTACATGAATACGGCGGTGGCTGCTATTGCGTACATGAGGACACTGTATA
>JADFWF010000069.1 GCA_015222965.1 Pseudomonadota bacterium
ATTACACTAGTGCCTGTGCTGATCATGTACCTGGTTAAAGGCCGTATCCGGAAGGAGAGTGACAGCATTCTCAATAGAAGCCTGATCAATGTGTATTACCCGTTTATTACTTATGTATTAAGGCATCCTAAAAAGTTGATGCTGCTGACCCTTGTTTTGTTTGTGTCATCACTCTGGCCACTGTCGCAGACGGGCTCTGAATTTATGCCTGAACTCGATGAAGGCGATCTTCTATACATGCCGACCACACTGCCTGGAATCTCTATCGGTAAAGCACGACAGTTGTTGCAGCAGACTGACCGTTTGATCAAAACAGTGCCGGAAGTTGAGACAGTGTTCGGTAAAGTGGGGCGCGCAGAAACAGCGACTGACCCGGCGCCGCTCACCATGATCGAGACGACCATCAAGTTAAAACCTCGTGAACAATGGCGCGAGGGCATGACCATGGAAAAAATCATCCAGCAGCTGGATCAGCGTATACAGTTCCCGGGCCTGGCCAATGCCTGGTTGATGCCGATTTCTGCACGTATCGATATGCTGGCGACAGGTATTAAGACTCCGGTCGGTGTGAAAGTTGCGGGCACGGATCTAAATACGATACAGGCTATCGGTGAGCAGATCGAAAAAGTTTTGCATCAATTGCCTGAAACCTCGTCTGTATTTTCTGACCGGGTTGGCGGTGCGCGATATATCGATATCGACATAGACCGCGATATCGCAGCGCATTACGGTATGAGTATCGCAGATGTTCATGACATCATCAGCACTGCAGTCGGTGGTAAAAACCTGACTTATACAGTTGAAGGAAGAGAGCGCTACCCGATCAACCTGCGCTATCCGCGGCATGTCAGAGATTCATTGGCTGCGATGAAAGATCTGCCTGTTTTTTTATCGACAGGTGAGCAGATTCGTTTACAAGATGTAGCTAAAGTAACTATCAGCGATGGCCCTGCATTAATAAAAACGGAAGATGCGCGGTTAAACGGCTGGGTGTATGTGGATGCGAAAGGACATGACCTTGGCTCTTATGTAAAAAAAGCCCAACGGGCGGTTGCTGAGCAGATCATCTTACCCGCGGGTTATTCGATTACCTGGTCAGGTCAATATCAGTATCTGTTGAGAGCGATTGATCGCCTGGAATATATCGTGCCTTTGACACTGGTGTTGATTTTGGTCTTACTGTATCTGAACTTTAAGAATATGACCGAAGCGCTGATCGTGATGGGTGCCTTGCCACTGGCACTGGTGGGCGGCATCTGGCTGCTGTATTTTCTTGATTACAATTTATCGGTAGCAGTCGGCGTTGGTTTTATTGCACTTGCCGGCGTTGCGGCAGAATTCGGCGTTGTTATGCTGGTGTATCTGAACCAGTCGGTTCGTCAGATGCAGCCGAACAATCAGGAACAATTACGTGCCGCAGTCATCGACGGTGCTGTGATGCGTGTGAGGCCTAAAGCGATGACGGTTGCTGTCATTATCGCTGGTCTGTTACCGATCATGATAGGCGGTGGCACCGGGTCTGATCTGATGTCACGTATCGCAGCACCGATGATCGGCGGCATGATTACTGCACCCCTGGTCTCTATGCTGGTTATCCCGGTGTTATTTTATCTGTGGAAAGCAAAGGGATTACCTGAAGGCTAGAGCTCTCTAGTCAGCAGTATGAAAGAACGTCATCGCAGTTTGTTTGTCCCTAAAAAAAGCCTGATGGATATGATATATCCATCAGGCTTTTAAGTTTCGCCAGCTATTTTTGTATCAGGATTTCTTTTGCTTTTTAACTGCAGCTGCGGTTAGTCCGCCATGGCTTTTAATGATGTCTATCATTACTTGAGAGTCCTGCTCGATGGCGTAATCAGCTGGTGTTTTACCAAAGGTATCAATGATGTTTATGTCTGCACCGTGTTTTAACAGGTTAAGTGTTATGGCTTTGTTGTTGCGGCCCGTTGCGTAGAACATGGCATTGCGGCCATTTACATCCAGACTGTTAACCTCGGCTTTGTTCTCCAGGAGTAGCTGAACGCACTCTTTTTTATCAGAAACCGAAGCGAAGATTAATGCGGTTACATCGCCTTTGGCTCGAGCGTTTACGTCGGCGCCTTTTTCTATCATCAGTGATGCGATCTCAGGTATGCCTATCAGGCTGGCGCGCATTAGAGGTGTTATGTCTTTTGTATCTTTTGCGTTTACGTCAGCGTTATTCTCGATCAAAAGGCGTGCGGTATCCTCAGAGCCAAGGCGGGTTGCATGGAATAGTGCTGATTGTCCTAATGCATCCTGCAGGTTTACTTTGGCCTTGTTCTGAATCAGCAGGTTCGCAACTTCAGCATTATTAAGGTTTGCTGCGACCGACAGGGGTGAGTGAGTGGAGGAGTCGAGTGCATCAATGCTGGCATTATGTTTTATCAGAAGTTTAGCCGTTGTTACCTGGTTCTTCCTGGCTGCATAGTGCAGAGCGGTTGATTTTGATCCGTCAACAGCATCGACATCAGCGCCTTTTTCCAGGAAAAGTTTGACCAGATCTTCGTTGCCTAATGCGGAAGCAACCATCAATGCGCGAGATTTTTGTACGAATGGCTGTTCAACGCTCACGCCATTATCCAGGTACAAATTTATAAGTTCACGGTTGTCTTTCCATATGGCGTAGATGAGTGACTGGTTGTTGTAACTGTCACTTCTGTCAAGCTTGACGCCTTTTTTAATCAGAAGTTTTACCGTATCAGTATCATCGTTTTGCGCCGCGACCAAAAGAGCTGTGTTTGCATATTCATCGATGATCTCGATATCAGCGCCTTTGTTTATTAAAAATTGTGCCGCTTTGTTTTGTTTGCCAAGCAAGGCATTGATCAATGCTGTTGCGCCATCATCATCTGTTGCGTTGACTTCGAGGCCGCGCTTGATGAGTAATTTCATGACGTCGATATGGCCTTCATAGGATGCAAGTATTAAAGCGTTGGCACCTTCTTCGTCTTCTGTTCGCAAACCGGCACCGCTATCAAGGAGCAGTACAACCGTATCGAGACGACCTTTTTCAGCCGCCAGTACTAATGCAGGAGAGCCTTTTGAGTTTTTCTGGTTTATATCTGCACCATGTTTTAGCAGGATCTCAACAATTTTAGTATTGCCGGCAACAGCTGCCGCATGAAGCGGTGTGTTACCGGCTTCATTTGGCTTGTTTACATCGGTCAACGGGCCGAGCAGGTCAACAAGTAACTCAGTATTTCCCTGGCCTGCAAGCTGTACCAGAACTCTTGCCTCTGGTGTGGGTGGGACTTTTTCTTTGTTATTTTCCTGTTTTGAGAAGGCTGTGCTCGATGTAAGTGCCGCAGCCAGTGCTAAGCTCGTAATGAGAATTGTGCGTTTAGGTAAATGTAACTTGTTCATAGATGCCTCAAATGAATTATTTTGTCGTGTTCAAATTAGTACTAAAAGGCTTAACTGGTTAGGTTTGCCTGACTGGATTTACTCTTTTTTTATCTGGTTAAGTGTAACTCACGTTATCTTTATTTGCTTCCACATCTCATTGCTCTTGCTGCAGCAATGTTGTCTGTAGGTCCTGTCGTATTTGTCTTCATATCTGTAGTTTTTAGCTACCTGAAAGCTTTGTGTAGAGCTCTCAAATCGCTTATTTAAATGTTTTACAAATATGACAACGAAATATACTGCAAATATCAAGCCATGTATTAAATAGCATTTAATTACAATCGGTTATGAAATTAACGTTGTTAGACTAATACCAATTATGTCAGGTTTTTCGACAGGAAAACATACTTTTTTACTGTCACTATGACAGGTTGCTATATTTGTGCAATATAAAAACACTTAGCCTCTGAATCATGGAATGTGTATTTATAAATCTTCGTGTAGTTTGCTATTAGTTAAACATTCGTAGTGAATTACAGATTGACTTCACATGTTAGATTCTTAATCTTATAGATATCGATTATTCATATCTGGCTCGTCTGCATACATGGACGTACGCTGGCGAAGTCAGCACCCGAACAGGAGGTGCGTCATGTTAAGAAGATTATTCTTTTTGTTCCCCGACGAAAAGCACGCGAAACTTGCAGTTAATCAATTGATTTTCAAACAGATATCAGAGCGTAATATTCATGCGATAGCGCATGGTGTTGAACTCGAGAGTTTACCTGATGCTACCGAAAGGCAGAAAAAAGACACAGCATTCCGTATCGAGCGTTTCTTATGGAACGCCAACTTGCTGTTTTTTGCTCTTGCACTGATGGCGTTTTTTGTCAGCCTGATAATGGCGGCGTTTTACTGGACACTTCTCGCGCTTTTCGTTATGACGGCTACTTTTTTTGCAGGTGAGCATTTTGTTGTGCATGTGCCCGATGTGCATCTCACAGAATTTACTGATGCATTATCTCACGGTGAAATTTTGCTGATGGTGGATGTACCGGCTGGCAGAGTCGCTGAGATCGAAGATTTTGTACATCATCGTCATCCTGAGGCCGTTGTCGGTGGTGTTAGCTGGTCTGTTGATGCATTTGGTATTTAGCAGATAAATTATTAATTATGACAACCTGAGTTAAGGAGGTGAGTGATGGCTATTGCGATTACATTAAAAGATTTTCTTGAAACGTCAGGTGTGCATTACGATATCGTGGCGCATCCGTACTCGGTTTCCAGTATGTATAGGGCGACCGAAGCACATGTATCTGGTGAACAGCTTGCAAAGGCTGTGGTATTGAAGGATGATAAGGGTTACCTGGTCGCGGTGGTTCCATCCACGCATCATGTGCAGCTGGGTAAATTACGAAAGCAATATGATCGTTATTTCTCACTAGCTGATGAGAGAGATCTGCATGCTTTGTTCAATGATTGCAGCGAAGGTGCGGTTCCGCCGATCGGTGATGCCTACGGTGTCGATGTCATCTTCGATGATTGTTTGAATGAGTGTGGTGATGTCTATTTTGAAGCGGGC
>JADFWF010000070.1 GCA_015222965.1 Pseudomonadota bacterium
ATTATTCATTATTCATTATTCATTATTCATTGCTTTTAAAGATCGCTCACTTCTGTTTTTAATGAGCCATCAAAAAAACCCTTAACAAAATAGCTGGTCTTAACGCCGGTAATATAAAATCTAACGTCAAATTCGGGTGTGATCTCACCGCTGGACAGCAGATAGATCTGTGGTTTTGTCTGTTTTTTATCTTCATCGTCAGATTCAGTATCAAGATCCAGTTTTTGTTCTGCCATGGGCTCAGATGCCAGTTCGATAACAATCTCGGTTTCTTCTAAACGCATCTCCAGTTCCATCTCCAGTGGCAACTCACGTTCGCGCAGAATCTTATCGCCGCTGATTGGCAGCCATTGATTATCAGCAAAGCGCAGGAAGCGGTAACCATCCAGATATATTTCCAGTCCGTATTCTTCACCGCGAAGAATCGATTCTTCCAGTGCTAACTGCACTAGTCGCTCCATCCTTTGGGCTTCTTTTTTGATGATATCTTCTGCAGAGTCGCTGCGGATGGCCAGGGTGGTGTAGGTGAAAAGGATGGCAACGATGACTACGACAACGAGTAATTCCAGCAGGGTGAATCCTTCCCCTGCATTAAAATGCCGGGTTGGTATTCTGGAATTGTTGATGTTTGCCTGCATCTTTAGCGGCAAGCCCTGTCAGGGTTTGAGGTGTGGGTTAGCCGGTATGAATCGGATTATATATCCCATGAACCGATGTCTTTATTCGGACCTTCGCCACCGGGTGCGCCATCAGCACCTAGTGAATAGATGTCAGTTTCACCGTGTTCGCCAGGGTTTAGATAGAGGTATTCATTGCCCCAGGGATCTTTGCTTAATTTTTTGATGTAACCGCCCTGTTTCCAGTTTGGTGGTTCAGGAGAAGAGCTGGGCACATTTACCAGTGCATCCAGACCCTGATCTGTGGTCGGGTAGACAAAATTATCCAGACGGTAAATATCCAGGGCACCGCCTAATGCCTGAATGTCATTATTTGCCTTGGCAACACGGGCTTTATCCGGATTATCCATGATACGCGGCACAACTACGCTGGCCAAAATGCCGATAATTACCACAACAACCATGATTTCGATTAAGGTAAAACCTGATTGTTTATTCTTAGATTTTGATTGATAAAACACGTAAAACTCCAGTGTGTGCAAAAAACTGTATTGCACAGGTTATCTTATTTATACTTTTGGCTTTAAACTCCGGGCTATAAAAACTGGAGAATAATAAATGCCCTGTGATCAGCAGAATAATAACAAATGCAGGGCGAACTGCCTATTACAATGACCACATCTAATCTATTAAAGTTTCGTTACAGCTATCATTCCAGCCATGTTTTATGGTTGATCCTGTTTATCGTTTCGTTTGTCTTGCAGATCAACTGGGTGGATAACTGGCGTTTTAATCGGGAACTGGTCGAGCAGGGGCATGTCTGGCTATTGTTCAGTGGTCACATCGTGCATCTCAACTGGTCGCATTGGCTGTTGAATATGGCTGGCCTGGCAATCGTGGCTTTTTTCTTCAGTTCACATGCCAGTTTTAAACAGTGGCTGGCTGTTATCCTGGTTTCAGCCTGCGTGATCAATATCGGACTGTGGTGGTGGCTGCCGGGAATTCGTACTTATGTGGGTTTGTCGGGGGTGTTGCATGGGCTGTTTTTATACGGCGCCTTGCGTGAGATCCGGTTCTATCCCACCAGCGGTTATGTGCTGACCACTGTGCTGATCGCGAAACTGGCCTGGGAATTTTTTAATGGTGCGCTGCCGGGTTCAGAAGATATGACCGGTGGCCGGGTGCTGACAGAAGCGCATCTGCTAGGTGCGGTTGGCGGGACTTTGGTGTGGTTGCTGGAAAAAGTGTTCAGTTTAGGGCGGCACTCTACTGATAATTGAAAAATGTGGTGTGTCCGTAGTTGAGCCAAAGCGGACAAAGTCAAAAACTTTAAAAGCTATTCACCACAGAGGACACAGAGAGCACAGAGGAAAACCTTGTTATTGTTTAACGCGCCTGCTGGCGCGGTCAACAATAAAAACCTCTGTGTCCTCCGTGTCCTCTGTGGTGAAAATTCTTTTGACTTTGTTTTTTCCTGGGCATCCGCTTCTGGCCGTTTGCAGACACCGGTGGTATTACCGATTGCATCTTTCAGGGGCACAAATTACACTGCACCTTATAATGAGAATACAAAAAATCTAAATGCCTGAAACCATCGCAGACGATTCTGTAGGAATCGTTGAAACACAAACTGCTCACTTTTCTGAAGCGCTGATACTGGAATGCGGTAAAACGCTGGACGCGTACGATATCGCTTTTGAGACGTATGGTGAGTTAAATGCCGATGCCAGCAACGCTATCCTGATATGTCATGCCTTGTCCGGTGATCAGCATGCTGCCGGTTATAACAGCATGGATGATAAAAAAGCCGGCTGGTGGGACAGTGCCATCGGTCCGGGCAAAGCCATTGATACTAATCAGTTCTTTGTTGTCTGTATTAATAATCTGGGTGGATGTAAAGGCTCATCCGGACCCAACACGATAAATCCGGAGACCGGTAAATACTGGGGACCGGATTTTCCGATCGTAACAGTGAAGGACTGGACGCTCTGTCAGTACCGGTTCATGCTGTCACTCGGTATCAAACACTGGTGCGCCGTGGTCGGTGGCAGTCTGGGGGGTATGCAGGTTTTGCAATGGACCATCGATTATCCCGATCTGATCAAACATGCCATCGTCATCGCTGCGGCGCCCAAACTTTCGGCGCAAAATATCGCCTTTAATGAAGTGGCCCGGCAGTCGATCATGTCGGACCCGGATTTTTGTGATGGCCATTATTTGGAAAAAAACACGGTGCCACGTCGCGGTTTGATGCTGGCCAGAATGTTAGGTCACATCACTTACCTGTCAGATGATGCCATGCGCGATAAATTTGGTCGTGAGTTGCGTGAAGGTAAACTCAATTTTGGTTTTGATGTGGATTTTCAGGTGGAAAGTTATCTGCGTTATCAGGGGCGCTCATTTGTTGATCGCTTTGATGCCAATACCTATCTGCTAATGACCAAAACACTGGATTATTTTGACCCTGCCAGCGCGTACAACGATGACCTTGCACTGGCTTTAAAACAGACGGATGCACGATTCCTGGTCATATCATTTACCTCTGACTGGCGTTTTGCGCCGGAGCGCTCGCAGGAGATTGTTAAATCCCTGTTGCAGGCTGAAAAACAGCTTAGTTATATCGAGATAGATGCCAATCAGGGGCATGATGCTTTTTTAATTCCGATACCGCACTATATGAACGTGTTTACTTCACACATGAAAACCATTGCCAATGAGTTGCCGGGCATGCCGTCATGAGCGAATCGAAAGCGGATCTGGTGATGAACGGGGGGGATGGTTTGCGTGCTGATCTGGCCATCATCGCAGACTGGATAAAAACGGACAGCAAAGTGCTGGATCTGGGTTGTGGTGACGGTACCCTGCTGGCGTATCTGCGTGACAAGCGAAACGTGCTCGGTTATGGGCTGGAGATCAGCCCTTTTGACGTAGAAGACTGTGTCGATAAAAACATCAATGTCATTCAGGCGGATCTGAATGATGGTTTAAAGGCTTACTTTACTGATAACAGTTTTGACTGCGTTATCATGAGCCAAACCTTGCAGGCGACTGAAAAACCCGATGAACTGATCGAAGAAATGTTGCGTGTTGGCAGCGAGGGTATCGTCACGTTTCCCAATATGGCGCATTGGAGAGCACGTCTGCAGCTGGGTTTGATGGGCATCATGCCGGTGACAAAAAACTTGCCAAATCAATGGTTTAATACGCCAAACGTGCACCTGTGCACGCTCAATGATTTTGAAGTGTTGTGCAATAAACATCGGATTGAAATATTGCAGCGCACGGTTGTTGACCATAGCCACCGCAAGGGCAGCTGGTTGATGAACCTGTTTCCTAACCTGTTAGGTGAAATCGCCATCTATCGTTTCTGCCGAGAGTGATCTGCCGTCAGTTATGGCCGGATCAAGCTTAATTTAGGCTGTTTTGTGAATTCCCAGGTCTAAAACACGTCTATTGTGACAATAATTAGACAATTCATGCAATTAGTCAGCAACTGTGAGCATACACTGCTAAAATTCGTGACAGGTTTATGTTTTAAGAAAATGTCTCGAAATAATGGCTAACACACTGATAACACAACTAAACAACCCGTTAGTGTTGCAACAATTGAACCAGCGGTCAGCGGCAGTAGCAAGTATGGTACTGATTGTTGCCTGTGCCTGGTTGCTGGTGGAAATGACCTGGATGTTTTTTCCGCAAGATGAAGCGTTATCGTTGGCGGTACAGAAAAGCAAGCGACCAGTCATGGCTAAACAGAGCCAGCAGGAAAATTTTAAAAAACTGACGTCAGCAAATGTTTTTGGCGTCAGTGAAAAAGCGATCGTTCAAAAACAGACAAAGGCACCGGAGACCCGGTTAAACCTCACCTTGAAAGGCGTGTTAGCTGCGACACCGATGGAGATGGCCAGCGCCATCATCGCGCAGGGTAAAAATGGCAAGGAAGATATCTATGGCATCGGCGATAAAATGCCCGGTGGCGTTACTATCAAAGAAATTCATCCGGACTTTGTGATGCTCGAACGAAATGGACGGCTGGAAACCCTCAAGTTACAGAAAGTCAGTGGCATCGGAAACCTGAAGACATCTGCTGCCTCAGGTTTTAACGCCAGGGGTATAAATGCTTATTCAAGTGGTTCGCCTGAAGCGGCATTAAAGCAGATACGAAACAATATTTTAAAAAACCCGACATCATTCGGTGAATATGCATTGCCGGTAGTGGTAAAGCAAAACGGAAAGCAGATTGGTTATCGCTTAAAGCCACAGTCCAAAGGTGATCTGTTATCCGAGTTGGGCATACAGAAAAATGACGTGATCACACAGATCAACGGTGTAAAGCTGGATAAACCACAGAATGGTATCGCTGCTTTACGTAAATTAAGTACAGCAAAAAATTTAAGCATAGTGGTTAAACGCAATGGCGCAGAAGTTCCACTCAATATTTCGCTGCAATAAGTTATCTCAGGAATTTTTATGGCCATCGCTCAACTAACACAACATCAGAAGAGACATGCTCTGCCTAAGTTTCGAGTGCCTAAGTTCCGGGCGTTGTTGTTAACTGTTTTTCTATCGTTTTGCATTTCGACACAGGCCATCGCCGATGAGATAACGCTCAACCTGAAAGATGCAGACATCCGTGCGCTCATCAGCACGGTATCTAAATTTACCGGCAAAAACTTTATCATCGACCCGAGGGTAAAAGCCAAGGTCACGGTCATCTCTGCAAACACGTTGACGCCAGAAGCAGTGTATGAAGTATTTCTTTCTGTGTTACAGGTGCATGGTTATGCCGCAGTGCCCACCGGTTCGGTAATAAAAATTGTGCCGGAGGTAAATGCCAAGCAGGGGCCGTTGCCGACTTCGAGTACAAAAGGGAAATATGCTGATGATGAGCTGATTACAAAAATCATTCGTCTCGACCATGTGCCGGCATCACAGTTAGTGCCGATACTGCGACCACTGGTGCCTCAGCAGGGGCACCTCGCTGCATACAATCCAACCAATACTTTAATTATTACTGATCACGCTGGAAACATTAAACGCCTGATGAAAATCATCGCTGGTGTCGATCGCCCTGACAGTGATGAACTGGAAATTATTCCGCTAAAACATGCCTCTGCTTCAGAGCTGGTTCGCATATTGAACTCGTTAAATGCGGGTGGCTCTGTTAAAGATGCGTCGAAAAAAATTAAACTGGCAGCAGATGACCGTACTAACAGTATTCTGGTTACCGGTGACCGTGCTTCACGTTTAAGAATAAGGGCAACGATTACCTATCTTGATACCCCGTTAGAAGATGGTAGTGGTAATACGCACGTTATCTATCTGAAATATGCCAAAGCAGAAAACCTGGTCAAGATATTGACAGGATTAAAAGATCAGGGTGCAAAGACAGCAGTTACAAAGAGTAAGGTAGCACCGGCAAGGGCGACTACGGGTAGCGTGATAAGTCGGAATGCGATCATTCAGGCAGATGAAGAAACCAATGCCTTAATCATTACTGCTGACCCCAATACCATCAAAAATTTAAAAGCAGTGATCCGTCAGTTGGATATTCGGCGTGCACAGGTACTTGTTGAAGC
>JADFWF010000361.1 GCA_015222965.1 Pseudomonadota bacterium
AAAGCATCATCCCTGAAAAATTTACCGAAGATGATGTCGAAATGATATGTGCTGAAGCGAAATCATTGTGTTGCAGCAATAATGTTGATATCAATAAAGTTGTTTCATCGCTCGATGGTGTTTCAGCTAATGTTCAGCAGCATCTTAGTGCGATGATCGTGATGGCATGTTTGAGTGTCAAACTGGTGAATCCGATTTTTGCCCGTAGCGATGCTATCGGTACAGTGATGCGTAAAAAAATAAAACCGGTTACTGATCCGGTGCTTGAACAGATACATATATTGCGATCCTGAGTAATGAATATTCCAACTGTCATTGCGAGCGATAGCGTGGCAACCTCTTTTAGACATTACTGTAACCAAAAAGAGATTGCTTTGTTCCTCGCAATGACGGGTGCCTGTTATGCGTTTTGATAAAGTACTGGTTATTATTGATGTGCAACTGAAAGCAGAAGACCTACAGCGGTACTTGCCATGTTCAGCAGATATAATCGGTCAGACCCTTGCAAAGATTGCGGATGAATATGAGAAAGAAAATAAAACGGGGTATTACCCGGCGATAGAGTTCTTTAAAACACAGGATAATGTGGATCCTGATTTAATAACTTCTGCCGAACAGGTAGCATGGCTGGTCTCGAAACTGGCGCGTGAGACAATCCAGTTAAAACTTCGACCTATTTTCTCATCGGTACGCTTTCAGTCGATACAGACGCTGGCTTTTGCTTTACCAAAAGTACGTCCAAATAAAAAGGACACATTGCAGGAACTAGGTAATCATTACACGCCGGACAGTGTGAAGATAGAACTGGTTGTTACCATGATGCGCCGAGATTCTGAAGCAGAAGATGATCGCGCCGAGCCGTATGCAAGGAAGATGATGTTTCGCTGGCTGGAATCAGAATTTGAAACCATCGAAGTGAAAAATTCAAAAGCGTTATAACTTTTTAAAGCAGAGTTTTATACTCGTCTTCCTTGAATCCGATCAGAAGTGCTTTACCGTTTTCAAGAATAGGGCGTTTGATAGCGCTAGGATTCTCCTTCATCACTTGCATGGCTGAACTTTCATCGATGTTGTTTTTAATGTCATCATCAAGTTTTCGCCAGGTGGTGCCGCGCTTGTTTAAAACAACTTCCCAGCCGGCCTTTTTAACCCATTGCTTCAGGTTTTTCTCGGGTACACCAAGTTTCTTATAATCATGGAATTCGTATTCCAGATTATTATTGTCCAGCCACTTGCGCGCTTTTTTCATGGTGTCGCAGTTTGGGATGCCGTATATCTTTATCATTTTAAAAACCTGAAGAATTAACCGCAGAGACGCGGAGGCGCAGAGAAAAGCTTGTAAGTTTTTGTAGGGTGGGCACTGCCCACCATCACGGTATATCTATTGGTGATATTTTGTCGGTCAATGCCCGACCTACGTTATTGCAAACATATAACTGTTTTTCTCTGCGCCTCCGCGTCTCCGCGGTGAAAGTTTTTTAATCTATGTCACGTAACAGTTCGTTCAAACCAACCTTGCCACGTGTTTTCTCATCAACCTGTTTAACGATAACAGCACAGTAAAGACTGTAGGTACCGTCTTTAGAAGGCAGGTTTCCGGAGACAACAACAGAACCGGCGGGAACGCGGCCGTAAGAAATCTCACCAGTCATACGATTAAATATCTTGGTGCTCTGGCCGATGTATACGCCCATAGAGATAACAGAACCTTCTTCTACGATTACGCCCTCGACAACTTCAGAGCGTGCACCGATGAAGCAGTTGTCTTCGATTATGGTTGGCGCTGCTTGCAGGGGCTCCAGTACACCGCCGATACCAACACCGCCAGACAGGTGAACGTTTTTACCGATCTGTGCGCATGAACCTACAGTTGCCCAGGTGTCGACCATGGTGCCGGTATCAACATAGGCACCGATGTTTACGTAAGAAGGCATGAGCACAACACTTGGTGCGATATAAGAGCCAAAACGGGCAGTTGCTGGTGGTACTACGCGAACACCAGATTCACGAAATTCTTTGGTGTTTAAATCGGAAAATTTAGAATTAACTTTATCGTAGTAATTAGTGAAACCGCCTTTGATAAATTCGTTGTCATTTATTCGGAAAGAAAGCAATACCGCTTTCTTCAACCATTCATTTACTACCCAGTCGCCATCAACTTTTTCCGCGACACGGGCTTCACCTGAATCGAGCAGGTTGACGGCTTCTGTAACGGCGTCAGAAATGTGAGTTTCTACATTACGCGGTGTGATGTCAGCGCGGCGTTCGAAGGCTTCTTCGATAATACTTTTTAGTTCAGACATAATAAGTCCTCAGTTTTGTGTTTTAATTCAGGGAACCTCTGATTAATTTTGAATGAAGCAGAATGTAGCTTAAATGTTCAGATTCAAGGCGTGACTCGCATGTAATAGCTAGCTATTGCATAGAGTCACAACGTAGAAGTTGGGTATTTAAGCTGCAAGGTGCGATTTCATGAATTGATCAGAGGCTCCCTAGTGTTTGTATGTATTGTTTGATTCGGTTTGCGGCAGTGATGCATTCATCTAACGGTGCGACCAGTGCCAGGCGTACGTGATTCCTGCCGGGGTTTATGCCGTCGCTTTCACGCGATAGATAACTGCCCGGTAGTACGGTTACGTTTTGCTGAGCGAATAAATCTTTCGCAAATGTTTCATCATCGATCGGCGTGTTTAACCATAGGTAAAAGCCGGCGTCAGGCAGCGATACGCTAATTACGGGTTTTAATATGTCGATGACAGCCTCAAATTTTTTAACGTACAGTTTCCTGTTTTGTTTTACGTGTTCTTCATCATTCCATGCTTCTACGCTTGCCAGTTGATGAACCGGCGGCATAGCGCATCCGTGGTAGGTTCGATAGAGCATATATGATTTAATCAAGTCTTCGTCACCGGCTACAAAACCTGAGCGCATGCCGGGCAAGTTTGAGCGTTTCGACAGGCTATGAAATACGATGCAGTTTTCAAATGATTCGTTA
>JADFWF010000071.1 GCA_015222965.1 Pseudomonadota bacterium
AGCAAACCACCCAGGTTATCACTAACTAATGGTTGTTCGAAGCCAGCACTACTCACTTGAGCAAACTGTTGCGCAAGCATGTTCGGGAAAGAGTTTTGCTGTCCTAACAGGTAAAGTGCACCATCGGCATAACCTGCCGTTAAGGAATCACCAATAGCGACAAATGTGTCCAAATTAAGACCACCTTTACTAGGGGCACCCGAGTTCAATGGCGGTGGATTTGAAACATCCGGACTACAGGCCGAGATAACGGCGCAGGTAATTACCGCTCCTGCCAGTTTTGTAAGTTTATTGTTGATTGGCGTCATCATTTATTACCTCTGTATTTATTATTCAGTATTTATATCCAGCACCTGAATACATCACTTTTTATTCAGATTTTTGTGCCTGACAGTACAAACTAAAATGCTTTTAATTTTGTATCATAATGATAGTTGAGAGTCCAACGATTTATATCGAAATCAGCAATAAAATCATCATTTTGCTGATTTTATATAAAGCAGACATCTATTCTCATAAACTTAAAAAATAGCGTGGATAACTATAAAAACGTCCCTCAATTATCCGGGATAGGCATAGGCTGTCGATTTTCATCAATCGCCACATAGGTCAGTGTCGCTTCCGTCACTTTTATGATCGAAATATCACCTTTACTCATGCGCTCTGCATACACTTCCACCCTCACTTTCATCGAAGTGCGGCCTTCTGACACGATATCGGCATAACAGCTGATGAGATCGCCGACTAATACCGGCTTTTTGAATTCGAAAGAATCGACTGCGCGGGTCACCACCGGGCCGCGCACTCTCTCCAGTGCCGGGATACTGCCGGCGATATCGACATAAGACATGATCCAGCCGCCGAATATACTGCCGCCGGGATTCAGATCAGCTGGTCTCGTCGGTACACGAATGACAGGGATACGGTTTTCAGGCAAGCTATCTTCAGACATTATTTTTACCGGATATTTCTGTTACGCAAACATAACACCATTCCATGAAAACAAGAACCGTTAAATGCAGCTTCAGGAACTCACGTGGATACACGCTGGATGCCCGCCTGGACCTGCCATCTCACTACGACACCCTGATCGCTCCCGGGAGCGATACCGGAAATGATGAAGACAATAATATAAGCGCTTTTGTCATCTTCTGTCACTGCTTCACCTGCAGCAAAGAAACCATCACCACTTTTCGTCTGAGCCGTCTACTTGCGGAAAAAGGCTACGGTATATTACGTTTTGATTTTACCGGCCTGGGAAAAAGTGAAGGTGATTTCGCCTCGACGACTTTCTCTACCACGCAGGATGACCTGCGCTGTGCGATAAGATTTCTCAGCGAGGATTACCAGGCTCCAGCATTTCTTATGGGCCACAGTCTAGGCGGCACTACCGCGCTCTCTATCGCCAATGATTATGACTTCATCAGAGGCGTTGTGACCGTTGCCTCACCAAGTGAACCTAATCATGTACTGCACCACTTCGGGCATGCGTTAACGCTGCTGGAACAGGGTATTCCGGCGAGTTTTAATGTTGCAGGAACATATTTTGATATCGAACCCGAGTTTATCGAAGATGTACGCACATTTGAAATGCAGACAGTTTTATCCAGTCTTGATAAACCGGTTTTGATTTTTAATATTGAGAATGATGCTTTGGTGGATGAGGATAATGCATTAGAGATTCAGCGGTGGGTTAAGGGGGAGGCATCATTGATTGATATTACGGCTTCTGATCATCTGTTATCGGGGAGAGATAAGACGGAGATTGTTGCTCGGGATATTATTCGTTGGATTGAAGAAGTTGTTTAGTTATGTTGATTTTTTCTGGATTATATTGGTGTTGAGAGGTTGCGGTTTTCGCACTGCGGATGAGTTGATCTCATTTCAGTCCTCTTAGTTGACTTGAGCTTGGGTTTCGCCCTGACGGCGAGTCACTCTTTTGTCAGCAGCCACAAAAGAGTAACCAGAAAAAGGCCGCCACTACAGCTACGCCCCTGTAAAAAGCACAGGGGTACCCATCGATGCAGTACCGCTACCATGCCGCGAAAAAACTCGCAAAAGACGCTCAGACAGTTTTCACGGAAAACCCATGGCATCGGCACGGCATCGATGGCTTGCCTAAGGTGGACAAAGTCAGAAGCAAAGTCAAAAACGTCGCTCAACTCAGGTGCAGCGTTCTACTGTTAGACCTGTTTTTTTATCGGTTTTTTGCTTTTCAGTTTTTGACTTTTCTCGCCTTAGCCAAGCCATTGAGAGCTGTCGGGTAACATGAGTTTTCTGCGTCAGCTGTCTGAGCACTCGTGTCTTTTACGAGGGTGAGTTCTGGCGCAGCATGTTAGTCGGCAGTTCTCAATGGGAACCTCGTGCTTTTTACGAGGCGCCAGCGTAGCGACGGCACTCTTTTGGTTACTTTTCTGCTGCTGCAGGCAGAAAAGTGACTCGCCGTCAGGGCGAAAGCGCACTACAAGTCAACAAACATAATCTAAATAAAAACAACTCACCCGCAGTGCGAAAACCTCAACCTCTCAACACCCACCCAACCGCAAAGAGCAGACAACGAACTAAAAAATCTACCAACCAGTTGCTTCCGCAACCCCCTTACC
>JADFWF010000362.1 GCA_015222965.1 Pseudomonadota bacterium
AGTTGGCAGTTGGCAGTAATATTAAAAAATCACCACCGCTTTTAACAGTTTTGTTTTTCGCTTTTAACTGCAAACTGCCTACTGCAAACTGATAACTATCTTTTCCTCATCAAGCCTAAACTTCTTACTAACCTTTACCGTAGGCCTCGAAGCCATCGGTTGGTTTATGCTGCGCTCAAGATACTCAACAATGATTAGTTTTTCTATTATTTTGAGCGATGTGATTTTAATCCTGTCACCAAGAAAATAAGACTCTATAACACTTCCGCCTTCAACAGCAGCAGCAGCAAGATAATAAAACGAACCGGTTCCACCGGTATGCTGCATCAAAACTGAAACAGACTCCTTGCTCTTTCCATCATCCCGATCCGCAAATACAGGTCTATGAATTACTTCAGTAATGATAACTGCGGTAGTACCGGGAATCGTTTCGCGTGCATGTCCATTGCGCAAGATGACTTTTTCTTTTTCGATTGAATAAGTGTGGTTGAAGGGATCAATACCCGGTGATATCACACCCTGTCTGTTCCTGTTTTCAGGACAGGCGTCTTCTCTCAGATAACGGCCGGCAACCCAACCGGTCGTTTCGTTATAAGCTACGCGGCACCAGCTTGGTCGTTGTTTTAATATCTGCTGTTTTTCAATATCAGATAAGGTACTGAATTCATCGAAGGTTAAACCGCCTTTACAACCCATATTTCTGACACACTGGGCGTCAAAGGGAATCTCTCCGGTTTTAGCTGCTTTGAAATCAGGCGTGCTGCGCATGTTAAGCACATCATTCCTTTCGACGCCACGCACCTGCCAATAATCAGGGCCTCCCGCTTCAGCATGTAATGGGAAAGAGTTAACGCTCAGGACCAGGCTTAAAGCCAGGCAGGACGAAACCGTGCGGAGATTCATCTCAACACTATATCGTGAGGATATTCTCACGGTAGTGTTTGAGTTCATCGATCGAGTCTTTTATATCATCCATTGCCAGATGGCTTGACTCTTTGGTATAGACCATTTTCTTTTCAGGCGCCCAGCGATTGGTCAATTCTTTTAATGTACTGACATCGAGATTGCGATAATGAAAAAAATCTTCCAGCTGCGGCATGTAACGCGCTAGAAATCGCCTGTCCTGACAGATACTGTTACCGCACATAGGCGATTTACTGTCTGGGACATATTGTTTCAAAAAGGCCAGCGTTAAATTTTCAGCTGTCTCTTCAGAGATCGCACTATTTTTAACGCGATCGGTCAAACCGGATTTGCCATGCTGGTTGGTACACCATTCGTCCATATTATCCATGACATCATCAGGCTGATGCACAACGATCGATGGCCCCTCGTCCAGAGCATTAAGGTGTTTATCGGTAACAATAGTGGCAATCTCAATAATGACGTCTGAATTTGGATCCAGACCTGTCATTTCAAGATCTATCCAGATAAGGTTTTCATCACTCATTTTTGCCATGGCATTACGATTCCTTAAGTCATTAAATATTGAGCAGTTTTTTTAGCATTGCATCAATGGTATATTGGGCAGATATTACAGTGCAGTGTATCAGATACACTGCAGCAGACAACCGATAACACAAAGAGTTTTTAATGGACCAGTTACATATTTTCACCCTTTTTTTTCTTGCCATGCTGATCATATCGACATTGATGCGCTTATATCTATCTCAGCGCCAGATAAACTACGTGGCAGATCATCGCGCTAAAGTGCCCGATTCCTTCGCCGACAAAATATCACTGGAAGACCATCAAAAAGCAGCCGACTACACAAGTGCAAAAGTTAAATTCGGCCGTCTGCCATTATTTTACGAGGTGTCGCTATTACTCATATGGACACTCGGCGGCGGTCTGCAATGGCTGAACCAGAATATCCTGGCTCTAGGTCTCGATCCCGTAGTTACCGGCATCGCTGTGATCCTGGTTTTCACCCTTATCTCTGCCCTGCTCGACCTGCCTTTTTCTGTCTACAGCACATTTGTCATCGAAGAAAAATTTGGCTTTAACCGGACCACGATAAAAACATTTATAACAGATATGGTTAAAGGCAGCCTGCTGGGACTGGTTATCGGCGTGCCACTGTTATATGTCATCTTATGGTTGATGGAACAGTCAGGCGACCAATGGTGGATATACGCCTGGCTGGTAATCAGTGGTTTCAGCCTTTTTATGATGTGGGTATATCCGACGTGGATCGCACCTATTTTCAATAAGTTCGAACCACTCGAAGAAGGCGACACACTCAACCGGATTACCAGCCTGTTAGAACGATGCGGTTTCAACAGTAACGGCATCTTTGTCATCGATGGTTCGAAACGCTCATCACACGGCAACGCTTATTTTTCTGGTTTTGGCCGCAATAAGCGCATCGTGTTCTTTGATACCCTGTTAAAAATGCTTAGCGATGACGAACTCGAAGCGGTACTCGCCCATGAGCTGGGGCATTTTAAGAAAAAACACATCATCAAAGGGTTGGCCATCTCTTTCGGTACAACACTTCTCGCACTTGCGGTACTGGCATGGCTGATGAAAGCAGAATGGTTTTATACCTCACTAGGTGTCGAACAGGCCTCAACCTATATGGCATTATTACTGTTCACACTGGTTATGCCGGCGTTCACTTTTGTGTTCCAGCCGCTGTTCAGTATCTTCTCACGCAAGAATGAATTTGAAGCCGATGCCTTTGCCGCCGAACAGACCGATGCTAAATATCTGATACACGCACTGGTCGGTTTATACCGGGAAAACGCAAGCACACTAACGCCAGACCCAATCTACTCGGCATTTTATGATTCTCACCCGCCTGCGCCGGTGCGGATAGCACGCCTTAACGCTCACGCGTAATTAATAATGAATGATTTTAAGGGATAACTATGAAAATTCTAACCAGACAAATATTTAATTCTCTATTTTTTCTATCAGCCGTTGGCGTTAGCAATACCAGCTTTGCCGGTGAAGGTGAAATTAGCGATCCGATTACACATGGTGAAGAAGCGCATAAAAACCATTGTTATAAGTGCCACACCGATTCTGTTTACACACGAGACAACCGCTTCGTAAAATCGATCGATGCCTTGAGCAAACAGGTCGTGCGCTGTAAGGAAGGCAGTGATGTACCATGGTTTGATGAAGATGCTGATGCTGTCGTGCAGTTCCTCAATAAAAAGTATTACCGCTTCTGATCTATCGTCTGACAGATTACTGATACATGTTTAAAAAAACTGGCCAATGACTGATCTACACATGCAGCAATGCGGCTCCCCGTCAGCTGATCTGGTCGCACTTGAACAGGATGAAACCGCAAAGCTGTCAAAGCAACTGGAGCCACTCTGGCAGCTGGATAGTGATAAGCAAACCATCGCCCATAGCTATTCATTTAAAAATTATTACCAGACCATGGCTTTTGTTAATGTGATCGCACAGATCGCTCACCAGCAGGACCACCACCCCGATCTGCTGGTCACTTACAACAGCTGCACCGTCACCTACAGCACGCACAGTGTTGGCGGTTTATCTATCAATGATTTTATCTGCGCAGCAAAAATAAATGCTGCACTATCGCTGTAAGCTTTTAAACATGGCAAAACGTAAATTATCCAAACAACAAAAACGGCGGATCGATTCCCAGCAAAAAAACAAAATAAAAAATGAGCTTCTGCAGGATAATACTTCACCACTGGATGAATCGAACACACAGACAGCTCGCGTCATAAGTCACCACGGCCGCCAGCTTTTCGCAGAGACCGAAAATCTCGAAAGAATAAAGTGCAAGATCCGGCAAAACCTGGGCGATATCGCCTGTGGGGACTATGTCCTGATACAACAGGCACAAGATACCACCGGTGAAGCACAGAATGTTGTTGTCGCCGTCAAAGAGAGAACAAACCTGCTGGTGAAGACCGGTTTTGCCGGCGCGATAAAACCGGTTGCAGCAAATATAGGCCAGCTGGTCGTGGTAACAGCACTGAAGCCAAAACCAAACCCCTACCTTATCGACAGGTATCTCACTGCGGCAGAAAACCTTCCTGCCAAAGCGCTGGTAATCATCAATAAAATTGATCTGATCGATTTTGAAACAAAACGCATCGTCGATGACTTAACCCGTCTATATCAGAACATCGGCTATGACGTGATCAGCGCCAGCATGAAACAAGAAGCAGGTCTCGAAGAGATATCTGATGCATTGAGCAACACGACGAGCATCCTTGTCGGTTTATCTGGCGTTGGCAAATCCTCTATCGTTAAAGCCATCCTGCCCAGAGAAGAGATAAAGATCGGTGAAACATCTGAAGCAACCGGCGAAGGCAAACATACGACAACTGTATCAGCTTTCTATCATCTGAAAGATAATGGAATAATCATCGACTCTCCCGGGGTACGCGACTTTACCCCCATCAACAAAAGTATCGACGAGATAAGCTATGGCTTTATAGATGTAAGACAGTTTAATGGCGGCTGTAAATTCAGCAACTGCAGCCACAGGAATGAGCCTGGCTGCGCCATGAAACAGGCTGTCGCCGATGGTGAATTAGATGAGCAGAGGTTTAATAACTACCTTCGCATGGTCGACGAATTTAACGAAAAAGATAAATAGCTACATCAGTTCTAGCTTGAGCAAACAATATATACAAGAAATTAAACGACTGCTGTTGGGCCATAGCTGACATAGTTAAAAACTTAAAAACGTTAGTCCGCGAAGAACGCAAAAGACGCGAAAAAAGCATAATGAACTATCTGTCATTGCGAGCGAAGCGCGGCAATCCCCTGTATATAGCACGGTTGCCTGATAGAGATTGCCGCGCTTCGCTCGCAATGACGTATAAAATAAACGTTTTTCTTTGCGTCTTTTGCGTTCTTCGCGGACTAAGCTTCTAGCTCTTTAGTGTCTCTTCATGGCCGGTAGCAGGCATTCCAGCTGGAACAAGCATCAGAATACTTTTGATGACAACCTGAAGTTAACCGAAATTGGATTGTGATC
>JADFWF010000011.1 GCA_015222965.1 Pseudomonadota bacterium
AAATGCGGCGAAGGTAAATGCGGCGAAGGCAAGATGAAGAAAGAAGGCAAATGCGGCGGCGACAAAGCTAAAGAAGCTAAATGCGGAGAAGGCAAATGCGGCGGTAAAAAATAAGCCTGCTTGATCTCACAAAGCATTTCTAAAAGGCCTCGATTATTCGAGGCTTTTTTATTGCACGACATAAATACATTATTTATACAATTCTCACAAAAAACCGTTTATTATCAAACAAATGTTGAACCAACCTTAAAAAATAAAAACTAAATTCAAAATCAATAAAAATAGGGGTGAACATGTTTTCTGGTGAATCTTTCGGACTCGAAGTATTAGGCTGGATGACAACTGTTTTTATATTTTCGGTAGGCATCTTAATTCTTTTCCTTATCGGCGTTTATATCGCTGATGTCACACAGACCCAACATGCCATCAGACGTAACTACCCGGTCATCGGCCACTTCCGGTATTACTTTGAACATATCGGCACTTTCTTCCGCCAGTATTTCTTCACCATGGACCGAGAAGAGATGCCTTTTAACCGTGCGCAACGTTCATGGGTGTACCGCGCCGCCAAAGACATCGACAACATCGTTGCTTTCGGCTCAACCCGTGATTTAAAACCAAGCGGCACGGTGCTATTTGTTAACACCGCTTTTCCTACCCTGGGAAAAGATGCTGTCAATTGTAAACCCGTCATCATCGGTGAAGATTCTGCCGAGAAGCCCTATACCGCACACTCATTTTTCAACATCTCCGGCATGAGTTATGGCGCTATTTCAAAACCGGCAGTACAGGCTTTATCTTACGGCGCAAAAAAAGCCAGTGCCTGGATGAACACCGGTGAAGGTGGGCTGTCGCCCTATCACCTGGAAGGCGGAGCAGATATCGTGTTTCAGATCGGTACCGCAAAATACGGCGTACGAGATAAGGACGGCAATCTTTCCGATGAGAAACTGCGTACGGTAGCCGCACACGAAACGGTACGCATGTTCGAAATAAAAATGTCTCAGGGTGCCAAACCCGGAAAAGGCGGAATTTTACCGGCAGCCAAAGTCAGCCCACAGATTGCCGAGATTCGCGGCATTCATGCCGGTGAGGATTCGATTAGCCCCAACCGGCATCTGGATATCGAAAATAACGATGATCTTATCGATATGATAAACCATGTACGAAAAGTCACTGGCAAACCTGTCGGCTTCAAAGCCGTCATCGGCGACAAGACATGGATGGGTGAATTTCTTGCAGCGGTAAACAAACGCGGCAAAGAGTACGCACCCGATTTCATCACCATCGATAGTGCAGATGGCGGCACCGGCGCCGCGCCCATGAGCCTGATCGACTGCGTCGGCATGCCGATCAATGAAAGCCTGCCCAGGGTCATCGATAAAATTTGTGAAGCCGGGTTACGTGACAGGATAAAAGTGATCGCATCAGGAAAACTGATCACCCCTTCTGAGGTTGCCTGGGCGCTCTGTGTAGGCGCTGACTTTATTACTTCTGCGCGCGGCTTCATGTTCTCACTGGGCTGCATCCAGGCCTTACAATGCCATCAGAATACCTGCCCTACCGGCATCACCACCCACAACAAGAAATTACAGCGCGGCCTCGTCGCTGAACAAAAATCTACCCGCGTTGCTAACTATATTAAAAACATCAGTTATGAAGTAGGCATCATTGCGCATTCTTGCGGCGTGCATCAACCACGCGAACTCAGCCGACGGCATGCCCGTATCGTTCAGGAAAATGGTACATCCACCATGCTGGCTGATATCTACCCGGACAAAACGCCGAAAGCCTGAGATATTACCTTTCTTTGTGAACTATCATGACGGGCTTGCGGTCACATTGGCAACCAGTTTTTTTACACGATAAATTTTCAGGGACAACAAAACTATGAGCAATATAATGTCTTTAGGCTGTAAAGCCCAATCACTCCTTAATTCAACACGCGCTGTCGATTTTCTCGGACCACTGGCACTACGCCTGTATCTGGTTCCAGTATTCTGGATGGCCGGAAGCAAAAAACTTTCTGATATAGAGAGTACCGCAGAGTGGTTTGGCAACCCGGACTGGGGACTCGGTCTGCCCTTTCCAGAATTGATGGCGTGGATGGCATCACTTACTGAAGCCGGCGGCGCAATTTTATTGTTAGTAGGATTGGGTGTGCGCTGGATATCTATCCCGCTGATGATCACCATGATCGTTGCAGCGGTCACCGTACATCTGCAAAATGGCTGGCTTGCAATAGCAGAAGGTTCTGAGCAACTCGATGCTGCCAGAGACCTCTTACGCGAGCATGGAAATTACGACTGGCTGACCGAAAATGGCAGCTTCGTAATATTAAACAACGGTATTGAGTTTGCTGCTACCTATACCATCATGCTGCTGGTACTATTCTTTGCTGGTCCTGGCAAAGCCAGCATCGATCACCTGATCAGCAAAAAATTCGATCAGTGTAATTAAAGTTACATCAAGGAGTAACGATGACAAAACAACAATATTCTGTCTCCGGTGCCGGCCTGGGGCTGCGCAGAGAAAAGTTAGATGAGATGCTGAGCGCGATGCAGGAAGATAAACTCTCGCCAGTAAACTTTATGGAAGTTGCGCCGGAAAACTGGATACACGTTGGCGGCACATTTGGAAAAAAATTCAGACAGTTCACCGAACAATACGATTTCATATGCCACGGCCTTTCATTATCTATCGGCAGCCCGGCACCGTTAGATGAAGATTTCGTCAGAGACGTCGGCGAGTTTATGAAAACACATGGCATCAAACATTATTCTGAACATCTGACCTATTGCTCAGACGATGGCCACCTGTACGACTTATTGCCTATCCCTTTCACAGAAGAGGCAGTACATTATGTCGCCGAGCGTATCCGCCGGGTTCAGGACATCCTGCAACAGGAGATCTCCATGGAGAATGCTTCGTATTACACCCCTGCGCCAGGCAAAGAGATGGAAGAGATCGAATTCTTAAACGCGGTACTGGATGAAGCCGACTGCGGTTTATTGCTCGATGTGAACAACATCTATGTAAACTCGGTTAACCATCTCTATGACCCCATAGAATTTCTAAAACAACTTCCTGCCAAGCGGATTCGTTATGCGCATATCGCCGGCCATTACGATGAAGCCGAGGACCTGATCGTCGATACCCACGGCGCCGATATAATAGATCCGGTATGGGATATCCTGGATAAAGCCTATGAACACTTTGGTGTTTTTCCGACACTGCTGGAACGCGATTTTAATATTCCCGCAGTACCTGAATTATTAGGCGAAGTAAAACAGATAGCCGAGGCTCAGGAAAAATGGCAAAACACGCAGCCTTGTGCTGCCAATAAAAGTGTGCAGGCTTAGACATTATGAGCACTGACCCAATGACTTTACCTGCCTTCAAAAAACACCAGTACGAATTTACCGCACATATCCGCGACCCGAATAAAAATGCCATCCCCGACGGTATCGAAGATCGCCGCATGGACATCTATCGCGAGCTGCTCTACAACAACATCGAAGGGTTTATCGCCAGCGGTTTTCCCGTATTACGAGAGATCTATGATGATGCCAACTGGCACAGGATGGTTCGCGATTTTTTTGCCAACCACCAGAGCAAATCTCCCTACTTTCTGGAGATCTCTCAGGAGTTCATCACTTACCTGCAAGATGAAAGGCAGACCGATAAAGATGACCCCGCAGGTTTAATCGAACTGGCACACTACGAATGGGTGGAACTGGCATTGCATGTTTCTGATGAAAACATCAGTATGGACAAGATCGATGCAAACGGTGACCTGCTCTCACAGCGCCCGGTAATATCACCACTCGCCTGGCCACTGGTTTACCAATTTCCGGTACACACCATGGGGCCAGATAACCTGCCCGAGCAAGCACCAGAACAACCAAGTTACCTGGTGGTTTACCGCAACAGAAACGACAAGGTCAATTTCCTTGAGATCAACCCGGTCACAGCGCGTTTGATCAGCCTGCTGCAGGAAGATGAATCGTATACCGGACTTGATGCGATCGAGCACATCACGAAAGAAATGAAGCACCCTAACCCTGATGTCGTAAAACAAGGCGGGCTCAGCGCACTGCAGGAACTGCAGCAATACGGAATAATTTTGGGCACCGAATGTGATTAAATCACAGCAGCGAGATCAGTCATCTATATTAAAGCTAAAAACCTGCATAATATTTTAATACTGATCATTTTAGTATTAATGATTGTACTGGCTGCCTGTACAAAGCAAAGCTGGTACCAGGGCGCACAATCCGCTCAATCCGCCCACTGCCTGAAAGAACCACTATCGGAGTATGAAGACTGCAATAAACAATCGAAGGAAAGTTACGAAGACTACAAAAACAGCAGGGATCAGTTAGACGGGAAAAGCGAATCGAACTAAACGGCTAAATCCAGGCTGTAGAGCCAGACTGTAGAGCATGGCTATTTATCTGAATGCTGCGTCCGTTTATCATTGAAAACTTCTTTAAAGAAAATCATTCCCGGGCAGATGCCGGTAACTGCAGAAATCAGAAAAAAAGTAGCGGGCAGATACAACAACCAGTGAGCCACATCAAAGCCTGTCAGCCAGATGCCAGACCACAATACGAGACCGGCAAAAAGAAAAAATGCCTTCATTGAAGATTCCATCTTGTCCACGCACACACCTCTATACTTTAGTCTAATCCTGATAGTACTAGAGTTTAATGGATTTTTCAGGAATCGCTAAAAAAATCAGCTAAATATTTGCTGCCACCAGCGCTGACGATTCTTTGGCGGGTTTAACGCCGCTTCAAGCTCTACCGGTTGAATTTTTGACAGTATCCAGCCCGGTAGAGGCGGATTATCACTAAAGCCACAGGTAACACCGAGGTTGTTAGGATCAAATATTTTAATGAATTCAGGTGTATCTTTGTTATCTATATACACGATGCCACAGTAGTCCTCATCATGTTCCTGATGTAGCAGGGTATCGATCTCGTCAATAAAGCTCAAAAGATGCGCCTTGCTTGAAGTGTCATCCGGCGGGATTTCACCGACTGCGTAGATATACCAGTTATCATCCGCATGATTTTTTAAGGTGCCCCAAAAATCATCCAGATCGGGCCAACGCATGGTCGATGTAAAATTACCTCTAAAGGCTGATATATACGCTTCTTTGATAGACATATCCACAATCTACACCTCAAACAATCTTGATTATTCAAACAAATGCCGACACTGATTAATTCAATGTTTTAGCATTAATCCAGTCTTTGATCTCCTGGTGACTGCGCCTGATAAAATCCGCATCCTTAAAAGCACATGCCATCACGGTAACGCCCTGCATCTTGGCTAACAGGTCCATCGCGAGGTCATCTGCATTCTCCAGTCCCAACACCTTGAACTGCTGTTTTACCCAGTCACGCAGTAACACAAATGCCTGACGGGAAATTTCCTGTAGCTCAGTATCATCCTTGGCCAGCTCGGTACTCAAGCTACCGATAGGACAGCCTGACTGAAGCACATCATCAGACTTGTACTCCAGCATATTGCTGAATAGCAGCAAGCGCTCCCTGGCATCATCCGTCTCAGACTCACATTGATTTAACATGACAGTTAATTCTGTTATGCGTGAACAGACAACGGCATCTAAAATTTCATCCTTGGTTTTGAAGTAATAGTAAAAATTGCCACGAGGAATGCCAGTAGCATCTGAGATGTCCTGAAAAGAGGTCTGATTATAACCGCGTCTGTAAAACAGGTTATCTGCCGCATCGATGATACGTTGTCGATTACCTTCACCTTTGGTACCCATAAAAATCACTCACTAACATTGAAAACCATACGGACGCCTATACATATTATCTTCATTGCACTAGATGTTCAGTTGGAAACACTCGCACACAAATTAGACGGTCGTATTACTAATGCGATTACTGTAACATCACAGACCCCTAAAAAACAACTCGAATAACAACACTAGAAACAGAAAATTGAACGCATTAAACATTAAAAATCTACAAAAAACCTATAAAAACGGTGTAAATGCGCTTAAAGGTGTCGACCTTACAGTAAAGCAAGGCGATTTCTTTGCCTTGTTAGGACCCAATGGCGCCGGCAAATCAACCGTAATCGGCATCGTATGCTCACTGGTCAACAAAACGGCCGGTCAGGTTGAGGTCTTCGGGCAGGATCTAGATAAAAATTCTGCTGACGTACGCATGCATATTGGTCTGGTACCCCAGGAATTCAACTTCAACATCTTTGAACCTGTCGGTGAAATCCTTATCAACCAGGCCGGTTATTATGGCATCGACCGCACCGAAGCCACTAAACGTGCCGAAGTCTATCTGAAGCAGCTCGATCTCTGGGAGAAACGCTTTGATATGGCCAAGGAACTTTCCGGCGGTATGAAACGCCGCCTGATGATCGCCCGTGCACTGATGCACCGGCCGAAACTTCTTATCCTGGATGAACCGACAGCGGGTGTTGATATCGAAATCCGCCATTCCATGTGGAAGTTCCTGAAACAGGTCAACGCTGAAGGTACTACCATCATCCTGACCACACACTACCTGGAAGAAGCTGAAAGCCTGTGCAA
>JADFWF010000363.1 GCA_015222965.1 Pseudomonadota bacterium
AGATACAGCAATCACACCTTTTGGCGATAATGCCTGCTTTAGCTAGCGTACACAATTGAGCCTTAAGAGAAGTTGGCAGTTTGCAGTCGTCAGTTGGCAGCAAAAGAAAAACCTTCGCTCATACTGTAACGTGGCGGTCTTTTTTTAGTTTTTGTTTTTAACTGACGACTGCCAACTGATAACTGCCAACTTCTCTTTATGGCCGATACCAGCCTGCCAGCTCATGCTACAAGCGTTTTTATAAGCAATGACAGGTCGAACAATCTACCCTATACTTGCCAACCAGATTTTGCCCCGCTGTATGTCAGTAAACCATGGCTAAAAAACCAAAGAAAAAACAAAACGACAACACCATCGCGCGCAATCGAAAAGCCCGCTATGATTACACTATCGAAAGCAACTTCGAAGCCGGTCTGGTGCTCGAAGGCTGGGAAGTGAAAAGCCTGCGCGCAGGTAAAGCGCAGATTGACGAAAGCTATATATTTGCAAAAAATGGCGAGCTGGAATGGGTTGGCGGCACTATCACACCGTTAATTACCACATCCACTCATATCCATCCGAGCCCTACACGCTCTCGGAAAATTTTAATGCATCGCCATGAGATAGACCGTCTGATCGGCCAGATCGAACGTAAAGGTTATACCCTGGTTCCGCTCGCCCTGTTCTGGAAGAAGAATGGCCGGGTAAAAATTGATATAGGGCTCGCCAAAGGTAAAAAAGAACACGACAAGCGTGCCGCGATTAAAGACCGCGACTGGAAGCGTGAAAAGGCACGTTCTTTAAAAATTCGATGAATTTTTAAAGAAGTTGGCAGTAGGCAGTTATCAGTTGGCAGCTAAAAGCAAAAACCATAGCTAAGTGCGTGGTCCAACGATCTTTTTGAGCTTTTGCTCTTAACTGCCAACTGATAACTGCCAACTTGTTTAATGCCTACTGCCAACTTTCTTTCCCCATCTTCTCAATAATCGCCTGATGCGCCTTTAACTCTTCATCACTTGCCTGGATAATTTTTATCGGTTTTCTATCAGCTGACAGTTTTTTAGCTACCGCAGCCCCATTACTTGAGCCCGATCGCTCCTCACTGTCCAGCGACAAGGTGCTCTGACCGCCTGTCATCCGCAGATAAACTTCAGCGAGCAACTCGGAGTCAAGCAACGCGCCATGCAACTCACGGTGCTGATTATTTACATCATATTCTTTACACAGGATGTCGAGGTTATTTTTCTTTCCCGGGCGCATCTTGCGCGCCATGACCAGAGTATCGATCACCGTACAATAAGTTGCGACCGTGCCGAACTCATCACCCGCCAGCTTAAACTCATGATTGATGAAGCCGACATCAAACGGTGCATTGTGAATGATCAACTCTGCACCATCGAGATATTCGATAAAGTCTTTTACTACATCAGGAAAACGTGGTTTGTCGGCAAGAAACTCATTACTGATGCCATGGACAGCTTGTGCACCTTCATCAATCTCACGGTCAGGCTGCAGATACTGATGATAATTATTTCCCGTCAAACGCCGGTTAATCATCTCCACACAGCCGATCTCGATAATACGATGCCCCTGGCTGGGTTCTAGACCGGTAGTTTCCGTATCAAGTACGACCTGCCGTTCACTTGTCAGTTTTTCATTTTGCATTTTTTATCTCCATGGATGGAGTGTATGCTGAAAATCGTCTGGAACGATTTCAGTGCATTTTTCATTATCAGTTCAGCATTTCGTCGATGCCACGATTAGCCAGCATGTCCGCGTACTCATTGCCATCATGCCCGGAGTGACCTTTCACCCACTGCCAACTAACATCATTCGCCTGCACGGCGGTATCAAGCCGTTGCCACAGTTCGACGTTTTTTACCGGTTTTTTAGCTGCTGTTTTCCAGCCGCGTTTTTTCCAGCCGGGCATCCATTTGGTCATGCCTTCGAGCACATATTTTGAGTCGGTATACACTTTTACCGCACAGGGGCGGGTCAAAGACTCCAATGCCTGAATCACAGCCATCAATTCCATACGGTTATTCGTCGTCTCTGTTTCGGAACCATAGAGGTCCTTTTGCTGTCCATTGTAGCGTAAACTGGCGCCCCAGCCGCCGGGACCAGGATTACCGCGACAGGCACCATCAGTATAAATTTCAACAATATTTGTGCTCATATGGGCCTATTTTTGCGTTGATGTTGTACAATTTAACCTGTAACAAACATGTTTTATGGCAAGGAGTATTTTGCTTAGCAATAATATAGTGCTCTAACACATAAAACCAGTTGAATTGCAGGCAAATTTAATCGTAGTTTTGAAGAGATATGTCTAACGACATATCAGATATTACAGGCGATAAATTTTTTAAAATTTCTAAGCAAACTGCCCTTACTTAAATAATAATAATTAATAGTGTCAAGACATTGAAAAACTTATTCCCATCAGTCACAAAACTTGTTTCATCTAATCAAATATTTATTTTGCTGAGTATTTTTATGCTTCCAGCATGTAATGAGACCAAATCCGCTGACAATAACATCACTGCACCTGAAACCAGCATCACTGGTGAAAAAACTTTGCATGCTCAAAACAGTAATGCCGTACCGACTACATCACTGGAAAATATTGAATTTGAGCAGTTCGAAGAACTTTATCTGGTTAGCGAACCAACGTTAAGTATCTGGCCGCGCGTGCGTGCGGGTTTTCAGTTACCTGAAGATATCAAACATAAATCATTACAAAACGAAATCGACTGGGTCGCGAGGCACCCCGAATACTTGCAACGAGTCATGCAACGTGCGGATCCCTTTCTTTATTACATCCTGGAAGAAGCTGAAAAACGTAACTTGCCAACAGAGCTTGTTTTACTGCCTATCGTCGAGAGCGCTTATCAACCTTTTGCCTACTCACATGGCCGCGCAGCCGGCCTCTGGCAGTTCATACCATCGACCGGCCGGCAGTATGGCTTAAAACAAAACTGGTGGTATGACGGTCGACGGGACATCTACGCATCGACACAGGCAGCGTTAAATTACCTGGAAAAATTAAACAAAATTTTCAAGGGCGACTGGATGCTTGCACTTGCCGCCTACAATTCCGGGTCCGGTACTGTGCAACGTGCGATTAAACGTAATAAAAAACAAAATCGCCCTACTGACTTCTGGCATTTAAAACTGCCAAAAGAAACACGCGCGTATGTTCCCAAGTTACTCGCACTTAAAGAGATTATCAGTAACCCTGAGTTGCACTCGGTAAGCCTTCGCTGCATCTCTGATGCTCCGGGATTCAAACAGGTAAAAACCAATGCACAGATCGACCTGGCACTAGCCGCTGAACTGGCCGAGCTGGACCTTGAAACCTTATATAACTACAACCCGGCGTTTAATCGCTGGGCTACGGATCCGGATGGACCACATTCATTAATCCTGCCGGTCGCATCTGCCGAGGCCTTTGAGAACAATTATTCACAACTGCCTGCTGATGAGCATCTACGCTGGTCACGGCACAAGATTAAGTCAGGTGAAACACTGAGCCACATCGCGGTGAAATATAACACCTCAGTTAAGCACTTGAAGAAAGTGAACAATATACGTGGCAACAGTATCCGTGCAGGCAAATACATCATGATACCTGTATCCAGTAAAAACAATTCAAGCTATGCGCTATCATCATCACAGCGTCTGAAAGCCACACAGAACATCAAACGTGGCAGTAAGAGCACACGCATCAATCACAAAGTGCAAAACGGTGAGAGCTTCTGGACGATATCAAGAAAATATAATGTCGATATGCATAAACTGGCGAAATGGAACGGCATGGCGATAAGGGACCCACTAAAAAAAGGGCAAAAACTGGTGATATGGTCATCGAGCACGAAGACCGCATCAGCCACATCGATAAGAACCCACAACCCCAACAGCACGGTTAAATCTATCCACTACACGGTTAGAAATGGTGATTCATTATCTGGCATCGCCAGCAAATATCGTGTTAACGTTAAAGACCTGCATCGCTGGAACACGATTAAAGGAAAATATATACAGCCCGGGCAGCGTCTGAAACTGTACATTGATGTTACTGAACAAAGCGGCAGGCAGGGTTAATTTTTTCACTGACATAAATAGCCATTGCATCAATTAAACTAGCAATAAACTTCGGTATCCACTAAATGAGCAATAAGATCTCTTTTCTCGCCCTTAACAACTATCAGCCTCTTGATACGTTAACGCCCGAAAACCTGAAAGAGATCGCAGAAAAACTCGAAGTATTTGAATTCAAAAAAGGCGATAACGTTTTTAAAGAAGGCGACAAAGATGATCACCACCTTTTTCTTTACAAAGGAAATCTGGATCTTATAAAAGTCGGCAAAACCTTAAAGACCATCGAAGCCGGCACGGCTGATGCCAGGTTAGCAATCGCTCATATTTTTCCGCGTAACTTTACCTGCAAAGCATCATCTGATGCTGTTGTTTTTAAAGTGGATGCCGACCTGCTCGATCTCATGCTGGCCTGGGACCAGACTGGCAGTTTCCAGGTCGAAGAACTTAGTGGCGGCGATGACGATGACTGGATGACCCGCATATTACAGACCGAATCATTCCGCCGCATCCCGCCAGCAAATATCCAGGCTATATTTACCAGCCTCGAAGACATCGACGTTAATATCGGCGACAGCATTATCAAACAGGGCGATCCTGGAGATTATTTTTACATAATAAAATCCGGGCGCTGCATGGTTACCCGAAAAAATCCCGGACAGGAAAAAGACATCAAACTCGCCGATCTAACGACCGGTGATACCTTTGGTGAAGAAGCACTGATTTCAGATGCAACACGTAACGCTTCGATCGTCATGTTAACCAAAGGAACTTTGAGCCGCTTATCGAAAGAAAACTTTCTTGAGTTACTCAAGGAACCGATGGTCGAGAAAATAGACTATACCTCCGCCGCCCTGAAAGTAAAAAACGGACAGGCCATATGGCTGGATGTACGCTTACCAGCTGAGTTTGAATCTGCACATATCAAAGGAGCAACACACATGCCTTTGATCTTCCTGCGCATGAAGCTCAAAGAGCTGGATCAGATGGTCAATTATATTTTGTATTGCGACACCGAACGCCGGAGCTCTTCCGCTTCGTATATCCTGGGCGAAAAAGGATTCAAGGCATCAGTCCTGCTCAACGGTGTAAAAGATGTGCCAACGGAAGATCTGGAAGGATCAAACATATAGTCTCAACTTTTTTAGTTCCGACTTAATCTGATGGTTAATGCCTGAAATTGAATGGCTGTAGTTGAGCCAAAGGAGAAGTTGGCAGTTTGCAGTTGGCAGTCATCAGTTAAAAATAAAAAGACTAAAAACTTGGGTTCACTGCGGCGCAGACGATGGTTTTGCTTTTACTGCCAACTGATGACTGCAAACTGCCAACTTCTCTTCCTGGCCGAAAGCAGACTTCTATCCGTGGCAGATTTTAAGAAAATCTGACATCGTCTGTCAGATAAGATGCGGTCTATGATGACAGATAATCACTGATATCGACCTCATCAATCTGCTCCGGAGAAAGAAACTCTTTCGCATACTGCAGATAAACACCACTCGTCAGAAACAGATCGAACAGGTCCGGATCTATATGATTATCATTTCTCATGAAACTTAAGATACGAAGCGACTCACTCAAACTCTTCGCCTGTTTATAAGGACGGTCAGCCGCAGTTAACGCTTCAAATATATCTGCGATCACCATGATACGCGCTGTCAATGGCTGCTCGTTCATGACCAGTTTTTTCGGGTAGCCTTTACCGTCCATGGTTTCATGATGACTGCCTGCGATCAGCGGAACATCTCGCAGATGTTTAGGATAAGGCAGATTATTCAGCATTATGATGGTCTGGATCATATGGCCGTTAATCATGTAACGTTCCTCTTCACTCAAGGTACCTTTCTTAACAGACAGGTTGTACAACTCACCGCGATTATATTTATATTCCGGCGTATCAACTTTAAAACCCCATTGATTATCAACCGGCATCTTGTCGATTTCATGACGCGAGATTAAATGTTCCGGTTTATCACAGAGCAGCTTCTCTTCGGCGGGTAATGCTCGTTTAGCATCCCCTTTCCCGCCATATCCATTACTCTTGCGATTTGATTCTTCCCAGGAGATGCCAAGTTCATCATCAAGAGTCCGCTTCCAGGTCTGTTCTGCAATGGCATTAAGTCTTTCGATTTTTTCATCGGCCATAAACTCACTACCCACATTGCATTCGGCAACAAAGCTAAAGTCATCATCGATTTCCCGGCATCGATCACTTAATGTTTCCAGCTGCTCCTCTCTACTACTGCCTCCTGCAATATTTTTCCAGCATTCGATCTCAGCATCACGTTTCAACACTTCAAAACGTGTACGTATCTCATGTATCCGGTCATAGATCGTCTCAAGTTTTGTGGCTTTATCGACCACGTATTCCGGCGTAGTCACTTTGCCGCAATCATGTAACCAGCCTGCGATACTTAACTCTTCCCACTGCTTTTCATTGAGAGAAAAATCTTGAAACTTTTCATCGCTGCTATCACATGCAGCTTTTGCCAACATCAAGGTAATCTCAGGTACTCGGGTACAATGGCCGCCGGTATAAGGAGATTTGGCATCGATAGCATTCGCCATTAATTTAATAAAAGACTGAAACAGTTCACGCTGCTCTTCAATAAGTTTGTTATTGGTAATGGCGACTGCCGCCTGTGACGCCAGTGACTCTGCCAACTGACGATCTGCTTCAGTAAACTCGCGTGTTTCTCCACTGGTTTTGTCTTTTGCATTGATCAACTGCAATACACCAATGATGTCATCGTGATGGTTTTTTAGCGGGATAGTTAAAAATGACTGGCTCCTATACCCCGTCTGTTCATCAAATTTCCGCGCTCCGCTGAAGTCAAAACCTTCTGCATGGTATACGTCGGGAATCATGATCGTCAGGTCATCATGAACAGCAGAACTCACCACATTATTTTTATTGGGTTTGCCGTCAACCAGTAATGGTACCGGTGGCATGGTAATTTCGACACCACTGCTGCCCCCCATATGAATACCCAGTGAATGCGTCCATACGATGACAAATTCTAGCGCTGTCCTGTCTTCAGACATCATATAGAGACTGCCACCATCACAATCCGTTAACTCCATGGCACCGGCTAAAATCTCATCACATAAGATATTCACATCGCTCGCTGCAGATAAAGCGATGCCAATTTCATTCAGACGAGCAATTTTCTGAAAAACCTGATCCATGTATATACCTGACTTATAAATTTTTGCCGATGAGTTTTTTCGGGTCGAGCAATTTTTCTAACTCTTTCGCTGACAGGTCAGTCATCTCTACTGCCACGTCGATAACAGCCCGGCCTTCAACATAGGCTGTCTTGGCAATTTTCGCACCCAGCTCATAACCGATTACAGAGTTCAACGCAGTAACCAGGATCGGATTTTTTGCCAGCGCCGCGTCTATATTGTCTTCGTTAATGGTAAACCCGGCGATAGCCTTATCAGCCAGCAAACGCGAAACATTCGATAATATCTCGATGCTCTGCAGCAGATTAAAAGCCACCAGCGGCAGCATCACATTTAACTGGAAATTACCGGACTGCCCTGCGATAGTAATCGTCGCATCATTACCTATCACCTGCGCACAGACCATGGCAGTCGCTTCTGGAATTACCGGATTAACTTTACCCGGCATGATACTGCTGCCCGGTTGCAATGCAGGCAGTGCGATCTCGCCTATGCCCGCCAGGGGGCCACTATTCATCCAGCGCAGATCATTTGATATCTTCATCAGCGCCGTTGCCAGTGTTTTTAACTGTCCGCTTAGAGCAACGACTGAATCTTGCGAACTCATTGCGGCAAAGCGATTGCCGGCAACTTTAAATGTCAGGCCCGTAGTGTTAGACAATTGCTCTGCGACCAGCCCGCCAAATGAATCATCTGCATTGATACCGGTACCGACAGCAGTACCGCCGATCGCCAGTTGATGGATTTCCGGCAAGGTGCCCTCGATATGTGATAACGCTGATTGAAGCTGCGCGGCCCAGCCTGACAGTTCCTGCCCCAAACTCACTGGCATCGCATCCATCAGGTGAGTGCGCCCGGTGGTAATGATCGATGCAACAGATTCTGCTTTTTCTTCGATAACAGTAATAAGGTGATTAAGTGCTGGTAACAGATCCTGGTGACAGTCGATCGCTGCACTCACATGGATCGTTGTCGGAATAACATCGTTTGAGCTCTGGCTCATATTAACGTGATCGTTGGGATGGATCACGTCCTGTGCTTCCTGTGATGCCAGCCGTGCGATAACCTCGTTGGCATTCATGTTGGTGCTGGTGGCAGAGCCCGTCTGAAAAACGTCGACTGGAAACTGCTCCATTAACCTGCCACCGATAATGTCATCACAGATAGATGAGATAGCGCGTCGATGGTTTTCATCTAGTGTGCCCAGTTGATGGTTAGCATTTGCACATGCCTGCTTCACCAGACCCAGCGCCTGAATAAACGATGCCGGCATGGTTATACCGCTGATTGGAAAATTATCAACAGCCCGTTGCGTCTGCGCACCATAAGCAGCTTCCTCAGGCACCTGCAACTCTCCCATGCTGTCTTTTTCTATTCGATATTCACTCATTTAACATCTGCCCTGTAATGCCAGTATCGGCGTCTCCAACTGAATTTTTAAGATGATATAATACCGCTTTTATCCTGATTTAAAACGAAAATTTTACATTATGACTATGGAATTAAACGAGCTTACTGCAATATCCCCGGTTGATGGCCGCTATGGTTCAAAAACTGCAGCTTTCAGAGATCTTTTCAGTGAATATGGCCTGATAAAGCACCGTGTGCTGGTCGAGATACGCTGGTTTCAGGCGCTAGCCTCACACGACCAGATTCCAGAGGTTGCCGAACTGGATGCCACTGCTCAAAAAGTATTAAATGATATCGTTGACGATTTCTCATTGAGCGATGCAGAACGCATTAAGACCATCGAGCGTACCACCAATCATGACGTAAAAGCCGTAGAGTATTTTCTTAAAGAAAAAATTCAGGGCAATGCCACACTCGAAGCCAGCACTGAATTTTTACATTTTGCCTGCACCTCTGAAGATATAAACAATCTATCTCACGGCCTGATGTTAAAAGCGGGTCGAGATAAGGTTTTATTGCCTGCAATGGACGAGATCATCGACAACCTTAGCCAACAGGCACAGGCATTCGCTTCACAACCTATGCTGAGCCGTACACATGGTCAGACAGCTTCACCGACGACGGTAGGCAAAGAACTGGCAAACGTGGTTTATCGCTTACGCAAACAGCGTGAACTTGTTGCCAACACAGAAATATACGGTAAAGCGAATGGCGCAGTAGGAAACTACAATGCCCACTACAGTGCCTATCCTGAAATAGACTGGCCAACCTTCTCGCAACAGTTTATCGAATCCATCGGTTTAAAGATCAATCCTTTTACCATTCAGATTGAACCGCATGATTATATGGCTGAGATGTTTGACGCTATCACTCGTTTCAACACCATCTTGATCGATTTGAGCCGTGACATCTGGGCGTATATCTCAAATGCTTATTTCAAACAGAAAACCATTGCCGGTGAGATCGGTTCGTCTACCATGCCGCACAAAGTCAACCCGATCGACTTTGAAAATGCTGAAGGTAACCTGGGAATTGCTAATGCACTGTTCAGTCATCTGAGCCAGAAACTGCCCATATCACGCTGGCAGCGTGACCTGACGGATTCCACCGTATTAAGAAACCTTGGCGTCGGATTCGCACACAGCCTGATCGCCTATCAATCCCTGTTAAAAGGACTGAACAAACTGGAAATTAATGCAGACGTTATCGAAGCAGATCTGAATTCCAGCTGGGAAGTTTTAGCAGAACCGATACAGACGGTCATGCGTCGTTACGGCATAGAAAACCCCTATGAAAAACTAAAAGAACTGACTCGTGGTAAAGCGATAACACAGCAAGCTTTTCAGGAATTCATCCAGACACTGGATATACCCGAAGACGCACGCAATAACCTGCTCGAACTTACGCCGATGAATTATATTGGTAACGCGGTCGAACAGACTAAAAAT
>JADFWF010000364.1 GCA_015222965.1 Pseudomonadota bacterium
AAATGTTTTAAAAGGTGAGTTACCGTCTCGGGCGTTGTCCGGGAGTTATATACAATGCTCGATGTTTACAAATCAGTTTACAACCTTACAGGGCAGCCATTCCGCTTAGGCCCTGATCATAATTTTTCTTTTGAGCATCAGACCTATGATGATGCTAAATCTTATCTAAAATACGCCATCAGTGAAGGCGAAGGCATCGTTGCTATAACCGGCGCGCCTGGTACTGGTAAAACCACGCTTATCTCTACCCTTATTTCTGAGTTAGACGATGATCAGGTCCAGGTCGGTGTTGTCACAAATGTGCAGCTGGATTCGAGCAACCTGTTAGATATGGTTATCGATGCGTTTTCATTAAGCCTTGATCGCTCGGATCATGTTAGTGCTATGCAGGGGTTTAAATTATACCTGCGCCATCAGTACGAAAAAGATCGCCGCGTTATTCTTATCGTTGATGAGGCGCAGGGGTTGACGGCTGAACTACTGGAAGAGTTGCGTCTTTTTTCAAATTTCCAGCATAATACGAAGCTGCTATTGCAGATTTTTCTGGTTGGTCAGGAGCCGTTGATGGATATCATAAGGTTGCCCGGCATGGAGCAGTTGCATCAGCGGCTGATAGCGGCGGCCCATCTGGAGCCTTTAAACTTTGAGCAGACGATAGATTATGTGATGCACCGACTGAGCTGTGTTGGCTGGAAGAACGACCCTGCGCTTACCGATGAGGCTTTAAGTCTGATACACAAATTCAGCGCGGGTGTGCCGCGAAGAATAAACCTTATCTGCCATCGTTTATTTTTGCATGCCGGTCTGAAAGGTAAGCATGAAATCGTTGGCGGTTATGCTTTAAACGTCATCGTTGAGTTGCATAAAGAAGGTCTTTTAACGCCCGTCGCACAGAAGGTATTGGGAGAATATGTTGGTAGTATTAAAGATCTGGCTGCCAGCTAAAAGCATCGCTTACTACCGTAGTAAACAGACTCAAATCAAGCTGGTCTTATGATTGTTGGTAGCAATCGGGATAAAAAATTTCTTTTAATAACTATTGCAGTATTGATGGTTGCCGGTTTGTTGTTTCTGCCTATTGCTGCTGAGAGTTTGTGGTGGCGAGAGGTTTTTAACAGTGGTCATACTGTCTTTTTTCTCGTTATATCGTTTGTTTTGTATTTTTGGCTGCTCGCAGCATTCCCTTTTATAAGTACAGAAATAATGTATCTCGCGGTGCTGTTCTTGATGCTGCTGTTTGGTGTTGCGATAGAGCTGATCCAGTCGGGGCTGCATAGAGAGGCGAGCATGGATGATCTATATAAAGATTTTTATGGGATAATTTCTGGTCTTGGTTTTGTGATGTTTGTACGCCAGAAAAAAGCCCGTAATAGAATTTTTTCACTCGTGTTTTCGTTTGCGATTTTGTTTCTTGGTGTTGGCTCCTTGTTTCAATTAGGCTGGCACTATGTGCAACGTGACAGTGCTTTTCCGGTGCTTGTAGATTTTGATAAAAATTGGTCAGCAAGTTTTGTACGGTTTAATAATACGGAACTACTGGGGCATGCCAATACTGAAAGAACTAATAATGAGGGATTTTATCGAATAAGGTTTGATGTGGCTCAATACCCTGGTGTCAGTGTTATTGAGCCAGAAGAAAACTGGTCGGGTTTTAACAGATTACACTTTGATGTTTATTCAGATAATGCCTCGGATATCGAGATGGTTTTGCGTATCCATGATCAATTGCATACGCAAGCCCACAGTGATCGTTTTAATAAAGTGTACGTTATCCGGCACGGTCTTAATAAAATAGATGTGAATCTGACTGATGTGCGTAAAGCGCCCATCGATCGTGAGCTGGATTTAATGAATATTGCAGGCGTTGAGTTTTTTCTGATCAATTCAAAAACATCCGTTTTTCTTGAAGTGAGTAACATATTTCTTGCATTCTAACTGCTATGCTTAGTTTGGTCTAACTGCTTTAAAAGGGGGGTGTTAGACTCCGTGGCCACCTGATGCTTGAGGCATCGGGTGGCTAAACGTTTGAACATTATTTATTATTGGGATATAGCCAGACTCTGTTATGAGTACCGTCAAGTTTTTTCGACATTCTACTAAGTTATCGAGGTACTACGTACCAACAGAGTTCGTGGTTCTCGCCGTGCTCGAGTTTCTGGCTCTGCTGTTTTCTTTGTATCTGTCGCTTGAGATACGTTTTTGGGATGGTGACTGGCGTACCGAATTTGGTGATTTCATGCCCAAGGCACTGGTTTATTCTGTAGTGATGCAGCTCAGCCTGGTCGCATTCGGTATTTATCAAAGACAGACGGGTCGATTCATAAACATGCTGGTGTTACGTATAGCCAGTGGTCTTTTATTGGGTCTCATTCCGCTGGGCGTAAGCTTCTATTTTTTCCCCACCTTCTTTCTAGGTCGTGGCGTATTACTTTTAGCGGTATGGTTCAGCTTTCTATTCATATCGATTATTCGCCTGTTTTTTAGAAAAGTGGTTAAAGAGCGAAGTATGTGGACGCGTGTTCTGGTCTTAGGCGCGGGTGAAAAAGCAAACATGATTCGTGAGGCGGTCAGAAAGGGTGAAATAAAAGGATTAAATATCGTTTCCTATGTTCCCCTGCCCGGCGATAAAGATATCTCTGACAGAAATTCGATTCAATCATTGGAGAAACCACTGATCGAATACGTCGAAGAGCTGGATATCGATGAGATCGTGATAGCTGTTGATGACCGCCGCTCACGAGGGTTTCCCACAAAAGAGCTCATCGATTGTAAGATGAGTGGGGTGAACATTCTTGATCTGGTGACGTTCTTCGAGCGACGCGCGGGTAAAATTCGGCTGGATATGTTGAACCCCAGCTGGTTGTATCTATCGGAAGGTTTTCAGGCAGGGACTATTCGCCGTATAGGCAAAAGAGCGATGGACCTGTTAGTTGTTTTTGCTCTGTTGCCGGTCTTATTGCCGTTTGCCATTCTTGTCAGCATAGCAATTTTTATAGAGAGTGGGGGCCGCGGAGGTGTACTGTATAGTCAAATCCGCGTCAAACAGGATGGCATGCCGTTCAAGATCTATAAGTTTCGCAGTATGGTATTAAACGCTGAAAAAGATGGTGTGCCTCAATGGGCATCAAAGAACGACAGCCGTATTACGCGTGTAGGCAGGATAATTCGTAAAGGACGGCTAGATGAACTCCCTCAATTATATAATGTGATCAATGGTGATATGAGCTTTGTTGGCCCCAGGCCTGAGCGCCCAGAGTTTGTTGAGAAGCTTGCTAAGGCGGTGCCCTATTATGATGAGCGGCACAGGGTAAAGCCGGGATTAACGGGCTGGGCGCAGGTGTGCTACTCCTACGGGGATACGGTGGGCGATAGCATTGAAAAGCTGCAGTATGATTTATATTATGTTAAAAATTACAGCATACTGCTTGACCTGCTGATATTATTACAGACAGCCGAAGTGGTGATGTTAGGCAAGGGCGCACAGTAACGACCTGGCGTATAAAATTCCTGCAGATTGTATGAATATAGCGAGTTCAGGTGTCGATACCCTGTTAATTTTTTGCTACACCCTGTGGTTGTTTTGGGGTAGACTCGAGAGTCAATCCAAAATACATGAGTGGCTTTTTTGCTCTTAATTTAATGTAGAAGTTGACTTAGGGGTTGTTTTTTAGCAAGAGGAGGTGTTTTGTTATGATTCATCTGCGAGAGTTTAATTTAAAATGTTTACTGGCTCTGGCCCTGACCTCGTCTTTAGCGGCCTGCAGCGGTGGCGACGGTGGTGCTGCAGGTGTTGCAGGTGGTGCCTCTGTCGCTTTGAGTTGGGATGCACCATCTCTGAGAGCAGACAATACGCCTTTAAATTCGGAAGACATTGCAGGTTTTCGTATTTATTATGGTTTTGAGACAGGCGTTTACCAGGATCCGGTTGCTATTAATAACCCTGCCGCTACGCAGGCGCAAATATCAAACCTTCCTTCCGGGACCTATTTTGTTGTAATGACGACAATCGACTCTGAGGGCCGAGAGAGTGCGTGGTCCATGCCTGAGCTAGAACTTTCTTTTTAAGTGTTAAATTTTATTAAATAACAGTAAGTTCGCAGTTCTGATGGGCTTTTTTCTTTGTATTACAAAGAACTGGAAATGGTTGGGTGGTAGTGGTTCCTGGTGTAAAGTCGTGTGGGTTCGTTTATTTATACATAAAAACAAAGCCCCTCACAAGAGGGGCTTTGTTTTGTTCAGATGTATATAAAAATTTTAGACTTTAGACTTGTTGCGTTGGCTAAAGCCAATGCCAACTAGACCTAGTGCAAGTAATCCCAACATAGCAGGTTCTGGTACAGCGTATTCACCTTCAATCGTGTCATTACCGCAAGTCATGCCCCAGTGTAATGCGATAGTATCGCTGCCTTCCAGAGCTGTGCCCGTCAGGTCGATTAAAAAGTTAATGCTACCGCCAGTTGTGTCCCAGTCACTGCTACTTAGCGCTCTCTTGCCATCGGCATCAACTGCTATCTCCTGACCGTTGCGGAAGGTTCCGTGATCTAGGAAGTTATCACTGAGAAGCACATCGCTACCGTCACCGGCCAAGCTGTAGAGTGAACCAGTGCCGCCAGTGTTATTCCATCGGTCATCAAGAGATAATGCAAGAGCCCAGGTAGTGCCGTTACTTGAATTATCCTCAGAGTATGGCGCAGTGCCGTATGGATTCCATGAGCTACCTAGAAACAGGTCGCCGTAGCCTATGCCTTCCCCGCCGTCTGTGGCCCAGCTATATACCCCGGCTTCGCCGGCAAAATTGGTATTAATGCTTACTGATAACATATTGCCAACAAGTTCAACATCCATGCTGTCGATGCCAAAGATGCTTTCGGCACCAATAACGTCGCCATAACCATGGTCATCGCCACCTATGTAGTCATCGTTTATCAGCGTTGCCTGCGCAGGCTGCATAGCTAATGCCAATAAGGC
>JADFWF010000072.1 GCA_015222965.1 Pseudomonadota bacterium
ATGCTAACTTCAATTTCACCTTGTAGGTTCATGAACTGAGCAACTGGGATAACACCTTCAGATTTCAAACCGGCAGATACGATTACGTATCCGTCTGAGATATCAGCAATAGTACCCAGTACTACGTTGCCGGCACTCATGTCGGTTTGTCTCAGGCTTTCTTCAAATAATTCTGCAAAACTTTCTGACATAATAATAATTTCTTGATTGTGTGTTTATTTACCTTCGGTTTAGATCCATTGGACTAGTTATTAAGACCAGTCTGGAACATAGATAAATGGAAACACTGTTAGTTAATAATATGATCTGTCTAGCGACAGACCGCCTGTTTTATAGCTACTAATATAGCTTAAGCAACCCGTTGACTCACCCAATGCATGACTTCATTTGTCACCTGTTTAATATCGAGTTCAGTGGTATCAATGATGATGGCATCTAAAGCGGGTTTCAGCGGTGCTGTCTTCCGATTCATGTCGCGATCATCACGTATACGCAATTCTTCAACGAGGGATGAGAGATTAGCATCTATTCCCTTGTCTTTCAACTGCTTATAGCGTCTTTGTGCCCTTTCTTCGGCACTTGCGGTCAAATAAATCTTGAGCACAGCCTTCGGGAACACAACAGTACCCATATCGCGGCCATCAGCAATTAGACCGGGTTCTGTTAAAAACGCGCGCTGGCGCGCTAATAATGCCTCTCGGACAGGTGAAATTGCTGCAACCTGCGAAGCTATAGAGCCGATTTCTTCATTACGGATCAACTGGGTTATATCCTCTTCTCCGAGAAAAATAACCAGTTCATTGTTCTTTTCAACATAGGATACAGATAAATTTTTTGCGATATCAGCAAGTTGTGACTCATCGAGTGTGTTTATTGCCTGCTCGGGAAAGTCTCTCGATACCTGCAGAGCGGTAATGCGATACAAAGAACCACTATCGAGGATGTGCCAGCCGAGCTTTTTTGCCACCGCCAGACAGATGGTGCCTTTGCCGACGCCGCTGGGGCCGTCGAGGCAGATAACGGGTACATCTGATTTAGTCATGGGATTTATAATTTAAGGATAATTTAAACCGCAGAGAACGCAGAGGTCCGTAGAGATAACTACTGTTGAAACAACAAATATTTTTCCCTCTGCGTACCTCTGCGACCTCTGCGGTCAGAAAAAGCTTTTTACTCATTAATAACCTGGATTGAAAGACCGCAGGAAGCAGCCAGCTCGGCAAAACCCGGAAACGAGGTATTCACGTTATCGCAGTCTTCTATATGTATATCACCGCTAGCACACAGGGATGCCATGGCAAATGCCATCGCGATGCGGTGATCATCGTGGCTATTAACCGTCCCTGCACCAATCTCACCGCCCTGGATTATCATGCCATCTTCAGTGGCACGGGCATCGACGCCAAGTGTCTTTAAACCGTCAGCCATTACCTGGATGCGGTCACTTTCTTTCACTCTTAACTCTTCCGCACCGGTAACGATGGTCTGCCCTTCGGCACAGGCTGCAGCGACAAATAACACGGGGAATTCGTCAATTGCCAGCGGCACCAGATTTTCAGGGATGTGGATACCTTTTAGTTTTGCGCTTTTTATCCGGATATCGGCAACCGGTTCTCCACCGACATCTATCTGATTAAAGGTGGTGATATCCGCGCCCATCAGTTTAAGGATATTGATTACACCGGTACGCGTAGGGTTGATACCGACGTGCTCTAAAACGATATCTGAATCATCGGCGATACTGGCACCCACCATGAAGAAAGCTGCAGATGAAATATCGGTTGGCACATCGATATCGGTCGCCGTTAATTTTGCCGGGCCAGTAACACAAGCCGTAGAATCATTGACTTCAACATCACAGCCAAAAGCTTTCAGCATCCTTTCTGTGTGGTCTCGTGTTATCGCGGGTTCAGTCACACAGGTTTTGCCCTGCGCGTACATGCCCGCCAGCAAACAGCAGGATTTCACCTGCGCACTAGCCATAGGCATCTGGTAACTAAAACCGGTCAAAGACTGGTTGCCGGTAATTTTCAGCGGCGGTTTGCCACCTTCAGCGCTAGTAATTTTGGCGCCCATTTCTGATAGAGGATCGGTCACACGTTTCATCGGACGCCTGGATAAAGAAGCATCACCGCTGAGCTCAACATCAAATTTTTGCCCTGCCAGCAAACCAGCCAGCAACCGCATGGATGTCCCTGAGTTTCCGACATCGAGTGCCAGGGCCGGCTTCGATAGACCGTTCATACCGACTCCCTGGATAGTCACCTTGCCGTCGCTGGGTCCGTCGATAGTGACACCCATCGCCTGAAAGGCACGCAGCGTATTTAAACTATCTTCACCTTCAAGAAAACCGCTGATATTGCTGGTGCCTTCAGCGAGTGAACCGAACATGATCGAACGATGAGAGATCGATTTATCTCCGGGAACACGAATGGTGCCATGAAGACCTGTTTTATCTAAACCGCCTTGTACAATGAATTTCATAAATATTATCGGTTATCTGTCATTGCGAGGCACGAAGCAATCTCACTACGTGGTATTTGCCGGCAAGAGATTGCTTCGTGCCTCGCAATGACGGATTAAAATTAATGGGTAAATTTATCGCGGGTCTGTTTAGCATGCTGAAAAACTTCCATCAGTTTTTCCCCGTCACCCGCCTCCAGCGCATTATATAACATATCCAGTTCGTCCTTATAACGCTTCATCATATCGAGGATAGGCTGCTGGTTATTCAGACAGATATCACGCCACATGGTCGGATCACTGGAAGCAATACGTGTCACATCACGAAAACCGCCGGCAGCAAAACGAAAAACGTCTTCTATATCATCGATATTCTCAAGGCAGTGCACCAGACCAAAGGCGATTAGATGTGGCAGATGGCTGGTGGCTGCCAGTACTTTGTCGTGATGCTCTGCATCCATGGTCTCGACGGCTGCACCTGTTTTCTGCCACATTTCTGTAACCAGTTTTATAGCATCGCTATCTGTTTCGTCTGTCGGTGTAAGTATCACACGACGGTCTTTGTACAGACCTGCAAATGCTGCCGCAGGCCCGCTGTTTTCAGTACCGGCAATCGGATGCCCTGCTACAAAGCGATCTGACCCGCCTGCAGATATGTCTGTAAATATTTTTTCTGCCAGTTGCTGTACTAACTGCTTGGAACTGCCTGCATCGGTGATAATCGCTTTTGTATTACCCGCCTGCTCTAAACCGGTAGAGATTTTTTCGAAAACCGTCTCCATCGCACCCAGCGGTACGGAGACAAAGATAAGGTCAGCATCTTTAACGGCTTCGCTTATATCGGTTTCGTAGCTATCGATAATGTTTAACTGCTGTGCCTTTTGAAGCGTTTCTTCACTGCGACCGGCACCGACGATAGTATTAACTGCCGCAGCTTCTTTTAATGCCAGGCATAACGAACCGCCGATAAGGCCGGTGCCTATTACACATAGATTGTTGATTAGTACAGCCATTGTATATTTATGTTTCTAGCATCTGGTTACAATTTAATCGTCCTGGCATCGCGGAACAAGATTCTTGTAGAGTAACAAAGAGCATCTCTATTATAAACACTGCTTCAATGTTTCGATTAAGCGTTCATTCTGTTGCTGCGTACCAATCGTTATCCTCAAGTACTCCGGCATATCATAATTAGCTACAGGCCTCACGATAACACCTTGCTGTAAAAGTTTTTCGTACAGCGCCATACCGTCCTGCTTCACATTCACAGAAATAAAATTCCCCATGGTTGGCAGGTATTTCAGATCCATTTCTTTAAATGCATCTTGCAGCAAACCTTTACCCGCATTATTCATCTCAACACTATTTTTAACATGCTTTATATCATCGAGTGACGCAATCGCTGCAGCCTGTGCAAGCATATTAGTATTAAACGGCTGGCGAACCCGATTCAAAATATCCGCAATTTCCGGATTCGAAATCGAATAACCGATCCTCAAACCTGCCAGTGCATATACTTTTGAAAACGTCTGTGTCACCACCAGGTTGGGGAATTTTGCTATCCACTTTTTGATGGCAGGTCTGAACGCTTCATCCATGTATTCGGTATACGCTAGATCCAGAACAATAATAATATTATCTGCGATCTTGCCAAACAAGTCTTCCAAAGCAGCGGGGGTTAACCATGTGCCTGTTGGATTATTCGGGTTCGCTATAAAAACGATGCGCGTGCTGTCATCTATCTGTGAGAGTATGGCTGCAGGATCGTGCCCCAGGGGCATGGTTTCATGGTCTTCCGGATAAGCTTTGGCTACATTTGCTTTGGCACCGACCGCCTGCACGACGATAGGATAAACAGCAAACGAATACTCAGAGAATACAGCTGAATGCAACGGTGTTAAAAACGCTCGCGTCACCAGTTCCAGAATATCATTCGAGCCATTGCCCAAAGTAATATTTGAAGCATCGAGCTGATGTTTTTGTGCGAGCTTATTACTTAAGGCAAAGCCACCACCGTCAGGATAATAATTGATCGACGATGCGATGTTCTTTATGGCCTCCAGTGCAAGTGGACTCGGGCCTAACGGATTCTCGTTAGACGCCAACTTGATCGAGTCAGTAATGCCCAGCTCACGCTCCAGCTCTTCAACAGGTTTACCCGGCTGATAAGGTGTCAGCTGTTGCACACCGGAAGTCGCCAGCTTTAAAAAAGAGCCTGCAATAAAGGACTGCGACATATATTAGAGAACGGCTTTAGGGTATGAACCAAGAATGGTAACCATAGCTGATGCTTTTTCTATTTCAGTGATCGCTTCTCTGACGACATCGTCATCACGATGACCATCGATATCGATAAAGAATACATAATCCCACACACCTCTGCGTGATGGGCGTGATTCGATGTTACTCATACTTATGCCGCGATCAGCCAGTGGTTTAAGCAAATCAAACAGCGAACCCGGTTTATTATGAACGAAGACCAGCAAACTGGTTCGATCATCACCGCTTGGTGGTGACAGATGTTGCCCGATTACAGCAAAACGTGTCGTGTTATCCGGCTCATCTTCGATATCCGAGGCCAGTACGGGCATGTCATAAAGTTCGGCAGCCATCATGCCACCGATCGACGCTGCACCATGTTCTTTTGCATGCAGAACTGCCTGTGCATTACTGCTCATCGCAATGCGCTCGGCACCAGGCAAATGCTTGTCCAGCCATTGATTACATTGTGACAAAGATTGCTGGTGTGCATAGACGCGGTCAATTTTTTCCAGCGAATCTAAACCACTCAAAAGATTATGCCGGATGCGTAAGGCAACTTCACCGCTGATAGTCAAAGAAGACTTCATGAATAAATCTAATGTATGGTTAATAACACCTGCACTCGAATTCTCAACGGGTACCACACCAAAATTAGCACCATCAGCTTCAACGATCCTGAAGACTTCTTCGATACTTTCTACAGGCTGGGTTTCGATAAGACTGCCGAAATGCTTCACCGCTGCGGAATGTGTATAGGTACCTTCCGGCCCGAGAAATGCTACTTTTAATGGTTTCTCATGGGCCAGGCAGGCAGCCATGATCTCACGAAAAATACCGGCGATACTCTCGTCAGTAAGCGGACCGGTATTACGTTCCATCACTGCACGCAGAACCTGTGCTTCTCTTTCCGGGCGGTAAAAATGACCGGTTTCACCCTGCTGCTGTTTAACCTTCGCAACATTTGCCGCACACGATGCACGCTCAGAAACCAGATCTTGTATAGATCTATCTATTTCATCGATACGTTTTCGTATATCGGCTAGTGGGTCTTCCATATCGTCTTTATGGGTCATTAATATTATTGTTTTAAGTTTCTAGTTTTTAACTTCAAACTGCCAACTGATAACTGCCAACTATGCTTTTATACCTGTCGCGCTTTTAGTACACCTTCGATAGCACCCAGGTGACTAATCAAATCATCTCCGATTTCACTCTCGATGTCCATCAATGTATATGCTAAATCATTTTTTGATTCATTACGCATATGGAAGATGTTATAACCCTTTTCACCGACTTCAGAGGTTATCTTAGCTATCATATCCGGCATATTTTTGTGGGTGATGCCAACGCGGGCTTTACCGCCGCGTGGCAGTTTAACAACCGGGAAGTTAACCGAATTTATAATGTTGCCGTTTTCCAGAAAATCTTTTATCTGGTCTGCGATCATCATCGCACAATTTTCTTCTGCTTCAGCAGTCGAAGCACCAAGATGCGGCAAAGTGATTACACGATCATTACGTTTTAAATTTTCAGCTGGAAAATCACAAACATAAGCGCTTATTTTTCCTGATTCAAGCGCAGCCAGTGCAGCGTCATCATCGACGATCCCATTTCGCGCAAAGTTTAAGATTACAGAACCATCTTTCATACCTGCGATACGCTCTGCGTTTAACAGGTTAAGTGTTGCATCGATCAAAGGCACATGAAAACTGACAAAATCAGCTTCTTTCAACAGTTCTTCTATACTGGCCATTTCTTCTACTGCAGAAGACATCTTCCATGCAGATTTCACTGTAATAGTAGGGTCAAAACCAACAACACGCATACCTAAGGCAACTGCAGCATTTGCAATTTCGACACCTATTGCGCCCAGACCGACAACACCTAATGTTCTACCAGGTAATTCATAACCGACATATTTTTTCTTGCCCGCTTCGACTGCTTTGTTTTGTTCATCATCACTGCCTTCGACATTCGCGGCGTATTGCCATGCCTGACAGATATTTCTGCATGCTAATAACATTCCGCAGATAACCAGTTCTTTGACTGCATTGGCATTGGCACCAGGCGCATTAAATACAACGACGCCCTCATCACCCAGTCTGTCTACGGGTACGTTATTGGTACCAGCACCAGCACGTCCGACGACTTTCAGGTTTGCCGGGATATCCATGTCATGCAACTTTTGAGAGCGCAGGATAATGGCATCAGGGTCATCAGATTCAGGGCTGACCGAATATGTGTCAGCAGGTAAACGGCTTAAGCCTTTGTCGGAGATATTGTTGATTGTTTTAACGTTAAACATTACTTGTATCCAGTTCTTATATATTATTTAGTAATCGTCATTGCGAGCGAAGCGTGGCAACCTCTTGTTGCGAACACCGCTTCACAAAGATTGCTTCGTGCCTAGCAATGACGGTTATGAATTAAGCGTTTGCCAATTTACGAATTAGCCGCGGCAAATTCCTGCATGAATGCAATCAGTGCATCAATACCCTCTTCAGGCATTGCATTATAGATGCTGGCGCGCATACCGCCGACTGAGCGATGGCCTTTTAATGTGACCAGACCTTTAGCTGCCGCCTGTTCGATAAAAGCCGCATCAAGGTCAGCATTCGCCAGAATAAAAGGCACGTTCATCCACGAGCGATTATTGACATCGACCGGGTTGCTATAAAAAGCAGAATCATCAATCGCTTTATAGAGTTTTTCAGCCTTACGTTGATTGATTGCTTCTATGGCTGACATACCACCCTTCTTTAATCCCCAGGCAAAAACCAGACCGGCGAGATACCAGCTGTACGTAGGCGGTGTGTTGTACATTGATTCGTTATCTGCAAATGTCTTGTAATCAAACATGACCGGCATATTTGAATCAGCGTTGCCGATGAGGTCTTCACGCACGATGACGATGGTTAAACCTGCAGGCCCAATATTCTTCTGCGCACCCGCATAGATCACGCCGAATTTAGAAACATCGATCGAACGCGATAAAATGGTTGATGACATATCAGCAACCAGCGGTACATCACCGGTGTCTGGAATATAGTCGAACTCGACACCGACGATGGTTTCATTCGGTGTGTAATGCACGTATGCGGCTTCAGGATCAAACTTGAGGCTGGCTTCATCAGGCACCGTGGTAAATTTACTGTCTGTGGTATCTGCTACCAGATTAACATTGCAATAACGTTTTGCTTCCGCCACCGCTTTTTTAGACCATTGACCAGTCAGCAGGTAGTCTGCGGACTCTCGCTTTATACCATCACGGCCGTTGAGCAAGTTGATCGGCACCATGGCAAACTGGCTGCTGGCACCGCCCTGCAGGAACAGGACTTTATAATTTTCAGGAATGTTCATCAGCTCGCGCAGATCAGCTTCCGCTTTTGCTGCGATAGACATATAGTCTTTACCGCGATGACTCATCTCCATCACTGACATGCCTGAACCGTTCCAGTCCAGCATCTCAGCTTGTGCCTGCTCTAATACTTGTGTTGGTAGTGCGGCCGGGCCTGCACTGAAATTAAATACTCTGCTCATATGATTTATTCTAGATTTTAGATTATGTTTATATTTTAAGTTATTGATATATATGAATGTAGGAGCGGTTTTTTCATTCCGCGAACAACCGCACAGATTTGCACGCAATCGCGGAATGCCACAAAGCAATTCTTGGCAATCCGCTCCTACAACATCTTAATTATTCTTCAGATGTTGAATCATCAGGTGTATCGCTTGTATCGTCACCCTCAATCACATCTTCATCATCACCGTTTTCCTCAGTAGCAAGAACTTCTATCTTCTCTATCTCGACCAGTTTCTCACCCTTGGTCAAGCGGATCAGACGTACACCCTGGGTATTACGGCCCATCTCACTAACATCAGAAACTGCGATGCGAACCAGGGTGCCATTGTCAGTGATCATCATGAAATCATCATCACTCTGAACCTGGACAGCACCAACGATCTTGCCGTTGCGCTCATTGGTTTTAATCGATATCACACCCTGGCCGCCACGGCCTTTTAACGGGTAGTCATCAACATTGGTGCGCTTACCGTAACCGTTTTCAGTCGAAGTCAGGATCGAACCGCCTGCTTCTACTTTGATCATAGCGATGACTTCCTGCTCTTCAGTAATACGAATGCCTCGTACACCGCCGGCTGTTCTACCCATAGCGCGTACATCGGTTTCAGAGAAACGGACAGATTTTCCTGAGTCAGCAAGCAGCATGATGTGATCACTGCCATCGGTGATTACCACATCGACCAGCTTGTCTTCGTCACGGAACTCGATGGCTTTAATACCAGAGGCTCTGGGGCGTGAGAAATTAGATAACGCTGTTTTCTTCACGGTGCCGCTGCTGGTAGCCATAAAGACGAACTGATCTTCGCTGTATTCACGGATCGGCAGCACTGCATTGATGCGCTCACCTTCTTCCAGCGGAAGCAGGTTAATGATCGGTTTGCCGCGTGAACCACGGCCCGCCATCGGTAATTGATATACTTTTAACCAGTACACTTTGCCGCGGCTTGAGAAACACAGCAGCGTATCGTGGGTATTGGCAACAAACAGCTTATCAATGAAGTCTTCAGTCTTCATCGAGGTGGCAGATTTACCACGGCCGCCTCGGCGCTGGGTATTGTAAACATCCAGCTGTTGAGACTTGGCGTAACCTTCATGCGAAAAGGTAACTACCACATCTTCTTCAGTGATGAGGTCTTCCATGTTGAAATCGAGTTCGTCTTCCATAATCTCACTGCGACGTTTATCGGCGTAGTTATCACGGATTTCTTCGAGTTCTTCACGGATGACTTCGAGCAGACGTTCCGGGTTGGAAAGTATCTCGATCAGTTCTTTAATGATATCCAGTATCTGCTGGAATTCATTAACAATTTTATCTTGCTCAAGACCTGTTAGGCGGTGCAGTTTCAGATCCAGGATTGCCTGCGCCTGCACTTCTGAAAGGTGATAACCATCGTCTTTCAGACCATATCGCGGATCCAGGTTATCGGGGCGTGAAGCGTTAAGGTCAGCGCCTTCAGTAGCACGAGCCACCATTTCGTTAACCACACCTGCAGGCCAGATTCTCTGTAATAAACCAGCTTTCGCCTCAGCGGGATTTGCGGATTTTTTGATCAGTTCGATAACTTCATCGATATTGGCCAGTGCGACAGCAAGGCCTTCCAAAACGTGTGCACGGGCGCGTGCTTTGCGTAACTCAAAAATAGTACGACGGGTAACCACTTCTCGGCGATGACGCAGGAAGGCGTCTAAAAT
>JADFWF010000012.1 GCA_015222965.1 Pseudomonadota bacterium
ACTCCCCGGTCTAGTTTGATAGCGCTTAGTAAAGCGATTAAGGCAGAAGAGTTTGATCGTGCGATGAACTATCTGGATTTACGTAACCTGTCTTTTGATATTGATAAGGAAATTGATGGGTCTGAGTTAATTCGAAAACTGGTTATCGTTGCGCGCCGGGCGATGGATATAGATGTCGGTGCACTCAGTGATAGCCCTATGGGGAATAAAGATGATGGTCTACCGAGTTATCGCGATCGCATCACCACGATAAAAACCAAAGAAGGTAATATTGATATCCTGATGCAACGCATACCGCGTGGTGATGGCGTATACATATGGAAAATATCAAATGCGACAATCAGCCTCATACCAGAATTAAATGAAGAATTTGGTTATGGTCCTGTTGGTGAAAAACTGTCACTATTTTTTCCTCCCTACGTAACAGCAGGGTTTGAGTTGTGGCAGCTGGTTATGTTGTCGGGAATTCTGCTGCTGGCTTATATATTCTCATTTGTCGTCACCACCATATTATTAAAAATTTCACAGCGAAACGATCGTTTTAATAAAAAACGCCTGCAAAAATTCTTTACCGGATCACTACGGTTTTTGATCATTGTTATCATCTATCGGTTAACGTTTGATTTGATTTCACCCTCGATTATTGCGAAATCATTTTTTGAAGCAAAAACATTTGTTATCCTCTCGCTTCTTTGGCTATCTCAGAGTTTTGTTGAATTAATCGTATACCGCCTTGCTGACCGGATGAAGCGTAATGGTCAGACTGATGCAGTGTTAATACTAAAACCAGCGTCCACGGCTGCGAAATGGCTGCTGGTTCTATTCGCGATTCTTTCCTGGATGGATAATCTTGGTTATGAAGTCACTACCATATTGGCAGGTCTGGGTATTGGTGGTGTGGCGCTTGCGCTAGCTGCAAAAAAGTCGCTGGAGGATCTGATTGGTTCGATTACTATCTATATTTCGCAGCCGGTAAAAGTGGGTGATACCTGTCAGTTTGGAAAATTCTTTGGCACCGTAGAGGAGATCGGTTTACGTTCTACACAGATACGTACGTTGGCACGTACCGTGGTGCATGTACCCAATGCTCTATTCGCCTCGGCAGAAATAGAAAATCTAACGCAGCGTGATAAGATTTTATACCGTACCCGCTTACGGTTATCATATGAAGAAATCCCTGCGAAGATCAGACAGGTACTGAAAGCTATCCGTGATCTGATCGATAATCACGAAAACATCGATGAGGAAAACTCAAGGGTACGTTTCATCGAGTTTGGCGAATATGCTCAGGAGATAGAACTGTATGTCTATCTGAAGACAAGGGATTTTTCCGAGTACCTGGCCTTTCGTGAAGATGTAAACCTAAGGATAAGCGAAACTGTTGAAGCAGCTGGCGTCAAGCTGGTGATACCGGCAAGGACTGTTTATGTGAATGAATTACCTGTGACACAGTCTGGCTAAACACCAGGATTAATTTCTTAAGGTCTGCTTTGAACTGATTGTTCGTCTTCTGTGTTTTTACGCCAATGTCGCTTGTGTGGTGAACCCAGACCCAGAGTTGCCCCGTAATTAAATAATGTGATTTACTTCATCTTCAGCCACGGATTAAACAGTCGATAATTAAGTTATAACGCCCGATTCTATTTTCCGGTTCGAGAGAATGGCTGCGAGATCATTGCCCATATACTGCTGCCTTCTTCGCCGACAGCAATATCCAGCCGTACCACGGCACGAAATGCCATCAGGCGGATACCAACGCCGACATCCCATTTCAAATCTTTAAAATACAGGTCGGTATTGTATGCAGGAGCGACTCTACCTGCTTCGATAAAGGGCGCAACCTGCCACCAGTCTATTTGAAAGTAATTCAACAAAGGCACTTCGTCCAGTGGTTGTAATTTGGGGATGAAGCGCATTTCGGCTGTATAACTGACAGCGGATTTATCGTGGAAACGCCCGCTTTGGTAGGCACGTAGGTGGTCAATGCCGCCCAGTTCAGAACCATATTTTGGTGGCGGACGGTGGCTGACACTACCGTCTGGATTTCTTTGCCAGTCTACAGTGTCAGATGTCCAGAAGTTAAGCGCCACAACTTTCTGATTAAACCAGTCTGATCGCCCCATATCAAAATATTTAGACAAACTGGCTTGCAGGTTTGTCCAGCTGCCACTACTGTCGAGTAGACCGAAGTCACGATAGATATTAAAGACCTGACGACTGCCGCGTGCAGGGTTGCGTGGGAAATCCGTGTTGTTGTGTTCCAGCCAGAAGTTTAAACCGTTGGTTCTGGCATCTAATTCTTCGTCTATCGGATTAGTTCCTAATTGGTTAAAAGTGAAGTCACTGATATCACGATAGGTGTAAAAGAATTTTGTACCGAATGTCGTCTGGCCGTTAAGCATCGGGTTCCACGCATTACCACCGGGTGGGCCGGAACCAAGCAAGCCATGTTTAAGTCGATAAACAGCAATGGGATCGTTTTTAAGGCTGCCAATGGGGAGGCGATATTTAAAATCAAATGAGAATGTTAATTCATTGCTGATACCGGTAGTGTAACTTTCCGGGTTTGAGTCATTGGAGCCTGCTGGTGGCTGGCCTGGCGGAACCGGACTACTATAGAAGCGTTGGTCGGTAAAACGATCGACAAGTACAAAAGAATCAATCAGTAGTCTACCGTTTTTAACCGGACGATAATTATTGAATGCGCCGGAAAGTAAAATAGAGTCATTTGAAGTGATAAAAGCGGTTCCAAATGTACTGGTTTGAGGCTGCAAGGTGCCGGCAGTAAAACCAGCAACACCGATAGCTGTGCCTAGCGAGTCTGATGCGAATAAATAGGGCAGCCAGCCGGCTCTTTTTTCATAGAGGCTTTCACCCTCGTCGAGTGCTACTACCTGTGCGAGTAACTGCGCCGGCATAAGTAAGGGCAGTATTACTAATAAACTTATGCGCAATGGTTTGTACATTTAATAATCGTATCAATAAAAGCAAAATAATAATGCTTTATTGCGGTTTTTATTTGCGTTATTTGCGGACAAGCCTTTAGCTTTTTAAGGTCGGCTAAGGCTCAACAACAGTTATCTGATTTCAGGCATCCACTGTCTGGTCAAGTTTGAGCTAATACAGCTTAGCCTTCAATTGCAGTCACTCAGATTCACCCTCACCTGCCAACTCTTTTTCTTCACCAGTCACCTGTTCTTGCTGTTGCTGTATCTGCTCATAGTATTTCTTCGCGGCCGGATGCAATGGCATCGAGATGCCAAGCCGGGCTGTTTTGTTAGTGATAAAACCAGCCTGGTAAAATTGTTGAGCGATCTCTTCCGCCCCCTGTTGCATCAATTCCATATACTGCATAACCACTTCATCTGGTGTATGTATACTGGTCGTTAACAGTGCCGTCATGCCAAGTGTCAGTACTGACTTGCTCTGGCCGGGATATGTTTTTGCCGGGATAGGTAAACCATAATAGGCAAAGTTCTGCTCGACCAGCCTAGTTATCGTTGACTGATACAGCGGCACAAAACGTATATCATCACGCCTTTGTACCAGATCCTGTATCGCTGGATCGGGGATTGTTCCCACGATTACAATCGCATCGACTTCACCATCCTCCAATGCCTTGATGGAATCAGCACGGCCGAGCAGCTTGAGGTTTTTTCGGTCAAGCTGTTCAAAACCGGCAGCCAGCCAGATGCGAGCAGCAGTAAAACGGGTTCCTGATCGTATGCTGCCGATCGCAATCTGCCTGCCTTTGATATCAGCCATATCTTTTATGCCATTTTGTTCCAGTGTAATAACATGGACCGCTTCTGGCCATAGACTTGCAACGGCGCGCAAATCGGGTGAGGGCAACTGACCTTCTTCGATCCAGCCCTTGTACAGCACCTCGGCAACGTCGCTCTGCAAAATAGCAAAATCGATACGTCCGGTGGTAACACGGTAGCCATTTTCAAGGCTGCCCTCGGAAGCATAATTAAACATTTTGAAGCCGTGTTTATTGGCATACTCAGTAAATGCCTTGCCAAACTTGTAATATGATCCGGTCGGCCAACCTGTACCTAGCGTATGATACCGATCTAGCGTTGCATGTCCCAGATCGATACGAGCCATCGAGCGACGCAGTTCATTAAGCGTTACCCTGTCTTTTTTTGATCGGCTCGCAGCGATATCGTGATCAAGAAGGTTCCTGATGTTCTCGACAATGGCATCAGGTGATGGTGTATCCAGTGTGTCTACAACGGCGGCTGCTTCTGCCTGTATAGGTGTAAAAGTGTTTGCCGCCCATTGATCATCAATCAGCTGGTAACCAAGTCTGCCACGAATATACAGACGATCACCTTTTTTATTACCGCCACTGTTAAAACCTTCGATACCGGTCGTCGTCGCACCAAGGACCGCGGCCAGGGTTCCGACATTAAGCCCGCGCCAGGATACCAGGTTGTATTCACGTAGAAACTCGAGTTCGATATTGTAATAAACATAGATACCATCAACGCCATCAAGTCGTGGCGCCGAACCTTTACGTGTCAGTTTTACACTCTTGAATAATTTGTCAGCAAACTGTTGATCCAGCCTTTGTTGAATTTCTGATTTTAACGTTTCATCATCGGGGCCACGGCTGCAGGCAGTCAATATGACAAGCAGTACAATCACCATAATGTATTTTAAATAACGCATTTCAGTTACCCAGGCCAAATATCGGTAGTGCTAAATAGACCTGAATGACGATTGCATTCAGCAGATCAATAAAGAATGCACCCATCAACGGCACGACGATAAATGCCTGTGG
>JADFWF010000073.1 GCA_015222965.1 Pseudomonadota bacterium
TCAGATCCCGTTACCCTCACCTCGGCCTTCCTGATAGGTTTTTTCAGCACCATGCACTGCATCGGCATGTGCGGCGGCATCATCGGCGCATTAAGCCTGAGCCTGCCAGTAGAAATAAGAAACAATAAACCGAAGCTGTTTACTTTTGTCTTGTCTTACAACATAGGACGTCTGATCAGCTACGGTATTGCCGGCCTGATCGCTGGCGCGGTTGGCACCAGCGTATTACAGTCCACCGGTTTTGATCAGGGCCACGCCATATTAAGAATTATTGGTGTCTCCATGATGATCGCTATCGGTTTGTACCTGACCGGCTGGTTGCCACAACTCGCCAGTGTGGAAAAAATTGGTATTCCAGTATGGAAACGCCTGGAGCCTATAGGACGAAAACTGGTACCTGTCGCCTCTATTCCAAAAGCTTTGGCTTACGGTCTCATCTGGGGCTGGCTGCCTTGCGGGCTTGTTTATTTCGTATTGATATGGGCATTAACTGCCGGTGATGCAGTCAGCGGTGCATTGACCATGCTGGCATTTGGCGCAGGAACTTTACCAACACTCATCACTGCCGGGTTTATGACATCCTGGATAACCCGTTTTGCACACTCAACACGCGCCCGACAGATCGTCGGTCTGCTGATAATCATCATGGCCATTGGTAGTCTGTTTATTCCAATGGAACATCATCACCATCATTAGATCCATTAAAAATAATGTTTAACTTTGGTAACAATGATGCTTTTACACCGATCGTCGGACATTCGCCCGCGTTAGAGTCTGTCATTCGTACCGCACAGATTGCGGCTGCGGCCGATGTGCACATCCTGATAGAAGGTGAAACCGGTACTGGTAAAGAACTCATGGCACAGGCACTGCAAAAAAGCAGTCGACGTGCAGATAAACCTTTTATCATCATTAACTGTGCCGCACTGCCCGAACAACTGGTTGAGTCACTCATGTTCGGTCATGAGAAAGGCGCATTTACCGGCGCTGATGAAAGGAAAGACGGTTATGTACAAAAAGCTGCTGACGGCACTCTATTTCTCGACGAAATAGGCGAGTTGCCGCTATCTTTGCAAGCCAAACTATTACGCTTTGTCGAAAATGGTGAGTGTCAGCGAGTAGGTTCACATGGACATGAAAGGGTCGATGTCAGAATCCTGGCTGCCACCAACCACAATCTGCTAAAAATGATGGACGAGGGGAAATTCCGACAGGACCTGTTTTATCGCCTTAGCGTCGTCACATTACGCCTGCCTAACTTGCATGAACGTCGTCGTGACATCCCCGAACTGGCAAATTATTTTTTACAGCAGGCAGCACAAAACAACCATACAGATGCTTGCACATTCAGTACCGATGCAATCAACCAGTTAAAACAGTACTCATGGCCTGGTAATATTCGTGAACTTAAAAATGTATGCCAGCACGTCTCTGCATTATTACCCAGCGAGATTATACATAAAGATAATTTGCCACTAGACATCCGCGAATGCAAACCGTCTACCAGCACCGGGTACACTCTGCCTGAACATGGTATCGATATGGAAAAACTGGAGATCGACCTTATAAAACAGGCGCTAGACTATTCGGGTGGCAACAAATCTAAAGCTGCAAAACTACTCGGCCTGAGTCGTGATGCTTTTTTATACCGGCTGAAAAAACATAAGCTTTAGTAATTGTGCATGTGTCTGCTTACGGCCATTAGCAGACGTCGTTAGTCATTGGTCGTTTGTCGTTCGTCATTAGTTTCTTTGTAGGCCGTCATAAGCGGGAGCGTTGCCGGCGCTTTCTCCGACAATGCCTGCAACGTTCCTTATGCAGGCCTACATGTCTGACGAAGGACCAATGACGAAGGACCAACGACTAGCGGACTACGTCCGCTTTGGCTCAACAGCGGTCAATAGACTAAATACCCGCCCTTTCCAGACAAAGAGCATAATCTGTGGTGTTATAATGGAATCTGTTTCTTCAATAGATCAAGTACATCATGATCGAAACAAGCATCAACAAAAATACCGGTTTATCAACGATCGTATTGAAACCGAATAACTCCTCAAGCTGGCAATTTAATATGAAAATTGTCGCTTCGCTGTCATTTATTGCGTTTTTTATCTCAAGCTATTTAGCGCTACAGGGGCTGTGGCTGGTTTTTCCTTTTTCCTTCCTTGCCATTGGCTTTTTATTCATCTGTTTATATCTACGCATGCGCGCCAACATTAAAACTGAAGTCATTACCTTTGATGAAAACACCGTGCTTGTCGAACGTGGTCGTTACCACGCAGAAAAATCCTGGAAATATCACCGGCTATGGACAAAAATTTTTGTTAAAAAACCAACAATACGTGGTTATCCGAAAAAGGTATTTATTCGTTCCCGCGGCAAAGAACTTGAACTAGGCTCCTTTCTAAACAAAAAAGACAAGGAGATATTGATCAAAGATTTAAAGGCCGCCGTTTACGCATAAAGCCGACTGAAATTGACTTAGAGCAACAAAAAACTGGCAAAACTCTAAATAAACATAAGCATATCAACATATTAGAATTACATCTTCTTCTAATCAACAGGTCTTTTGATGTAAGTCATGACAGTAAGGCAGTTTCTTTCATAGCATAGCAAGCTAAATTAACTCTCTAGTACTATAAAAACCCCGTAAATTATGGACAATAAAATCGTCTTTGATAAAGATCTAATTCGTCGCTACGACACATTTGGGCCGCGTTACACTTCATATCCAACAGCTGTACAGTTCACTACTGATTTCAATCTTGAGGATTACCTGGGCGGGGTAAAACACAGCAATGAAGACCCGATTCCATCTCCTCTCTCACTGTACCTGCACATACCCTTCTGCGATACCATCTGTTACTACTGCGGCTGCAGCAAAGTTATCACTAAAGATAAATCAAAAGCTGCACCCTATATAAAACTTCTCAAACAGGAAATTGAATTACAGGGTGCTCTATTTGCAAAGGACCGACAGGTCACTCAGATACACTGGGGCGGCGGCACACCAACTTTCTTAAGTGATAAAGAAATTTACGAGATCATCGAATGCATACGTGACAATTTTAACGTGCCTGCAAACAATGAAGTAGAATTTGGTATCGAAGTTGACCCGCGCACGGTCGATCAGCAGCGTATTAAAAACCTGGCCAACATGGGCTTCAACCGGATCAGCTTTGGTGTTCAGGATTTTGATCATGATGTTCAGGAGTCGGTAAACCGTGTTCAGTCGACAGAAGAAATAAAACAGCACATCATCGATGCGCGCGATCAGAATTTCCAGTCGATCAATATCGATCTGATGTACGGCCTGCCGAAGCAGACCATGGAAAGTTTTACTAAAACACTGGATACCACCATCGAGTTAAATCCAGATCGCCTGGCTGTCTATAATTACGCACACCTGCCCGAGATGTTTAAACCACAACGTCGCATCAACGAAGACGAATTACCTTCGCCTGAAGAGAAACTAAACATCCTGCAATTATGTATAGATAAATTACAGGATGCCGGGTATGTTTATATCGGCATGGATCATTTTGCCAAAAAAGATGATGACCTGGTAAAAGCACAACAGCAAGGCAGCCTGCACCGAAACTTTCAGGGTTACTCGACAAATGCAGACTGTGACATGATAGCTATGGGCATAACAGCGATCAGTCGCGTAGGTGATAACTACAGCCAGAACGTGCGTACTATCGATGAATATGAGAACTTATTAAACAAAGGTAAAATTCCTGTTTTTCGCGGCATCGAACTAGAAGCCGATGATGTATTACGGCGGGAAGTAATCAACCAGCTGATGTGCAACAACAGCCTGGACATCACCAGACTTGAAAAAAAATGGGAGATTGATTTTAAAACCTATTTTAAATCATCACTGGAAAATTTACAGCAGATGGCGGATGACAACCTGCTCAAGATAAGCAAAACAAAACTGACCATCACCATATCAGGCCGCTTGCTCGCTCGCTCTATCTGTATGCAGTTTGATCGTTATCTGCAGGAAAAAAACACTAATCGCTTTTCGCGGGTTATATAAAAAACCTGGCCAGGAAAAACTTGCCAATAGCGCACGCTCAAAACAAGGTCAAAAACATTTCACCACAGAGGCACAGAGGACACGGAGAAAAACCACAATACGTTAGCAACAGCGTAGGTCGGGCATTGCTCGACAGAATACAGCCAATACAAATACCGTGAAGGTGGGCAATGCCCACCCTACAAAACCAGCAAATCATATCCCGGTACCGATCTGACCATGGACATATATCAAAAAATCACTTCTCAAAATGCCGCCGAACAGAATACAAGTATCGAACAGGGCTTTTTAAAGCACTACCAGGACACAGATATCCGCAAAACCCATCTGTTTGAAGGTCGCTACGAAAACATCTATCTGGATGAACGGCATATTCTCGAGCTGAAACCGTTGATCCAGGAAGCAGTTACGCAGGCAGAACAGCTGCTTGGCACGCAAAATTTACGTGCCGGTTACTGGTTTAACTACATGCCTCCCGATGCCACGACCACACTGCATACGCACGATGATGATGATGAGCTGCTCTCGGCTGTATATTACGTCTATGTGCCTGAAGACTCGGGCAATTTGATCATTTACGATGACACAGAAAGTGGCGGCGGCGAACGTATAGAAATCACATCCCGGACCGGGGATTTCATTTTTTTCAAACCTGACGTGCGCCATGAAGTGAGCAAAAATAACAGCTCAGAACACAGGATTTCGATCGGCATTAACTTTGGCCTGGACAGGTAAATAGACATTTTACCGAACATCATTCAAACCGTTGTTTTATATATCTTCTGGTAGAGAAGCTATATTGCTTTTTTCTAATATATTACTTGCGATAAAAGCGTAGAATACGCCAGCTTTACAATCCTTTATCTAATATTTTAGAAAGTAGCAGGCACGCTTATGATCCAATACAATGCTAACTACAGCCGTAGCGTTTTATTCCAGTTTTTGATGTTATCGGTAGTGCTTGGTTTTTTATTACTGCTCAATCACGAATTTCTGCTCGACTTCTACTTCAAAAATCAGGCCACTAACACCGGGTATATCGTCAACGGCAGCATCCTCGTGTTATTTCTTATCGGCATTTTTCGCGTCATCAGTCTGTTACTGCGTTATAGCCGGGAAGAAAATGCACTGGCTCGTTTTATAAAAAACATGCAGAACGAAGAATCATTACCGACCGAGCGTATCAATAAAAACAGGCTGATCTACAACCGTTATATCTCTGTACTGGAAATCAGTAAACACAATGTTGCGGTCAATCACAGTGCGCTAGCTTCAACCCTGGTAGCGACCGAGAGCACGCGCCTGAGTCTGCCTCGTTTCATCAGCAACATCCTGATCCTCACCGGTGTTTTCGGTACCATCATTTCTTTATCCATCGCCCTGGTCGGTGCTTCCGATATCATCGACAGTGCCGATGGCATCAGCGGCATGAGCATCGTTATCCATGGCATGTCGACGGCGCTTTCGACCACCGCGACCGCCATCGTGTGTTACCTGTTTTTTGGTTACTTCTACATGAAGCTGACCGATGTCCAGACTGAACTGCTAAGCGGCATCGAACAGGCCACCACGCTTTACATCATGCCCCGCTTCACCTATCAGACTGACAGCATGCTGCATGAAGTCGGCAACCTGGTAAAAGCACTGCACGAAGCAGCCGGTGTAATGGCCAGCACACAGGTCGACTTTGCAGAGGCCGGCCGTAACCTGAGCGCCTTAACCGGCAGCAATGCAGAGAGCCTGATGCGCCTGAGTGCCGATATCGAAGAGATCAAATCATTGCTACGTGATGGCTTCCGTCTGTCATCTAATTAATCGCATCAGGAACCGACCGTGAACGAAGAATTTGTTGATCTGCGCCGTGGACACCTGAACAGCGAAAGCTTCTGGCCAGCATTTACCGATATCATGATGGTGGTGGTCATCATCTTCCTGCTCACCTCGATGTTATTGATGGTGAAAAACTGGGAGCTGCTCGACCAGCTGCGTAACAGTATGGCCGCTGAAGAGCAGGCAGAAAAAATCATCCACGATACCTCTGAAGAAAACGCCACCCTGGAAGAACAGCTGGCACAGGCTCAAAACGAGATCTCGATGCTGCGCATGCAATTACTGCAATCCAGTGAACAGGCCAATCAGATGAATGTCGCACTGGAAGACAAAGAACAGCAGATCATCATCGTCTTATCTGAAAACTCACAATTAAAAAATGCCGCTGAAAATAACGAAGATAAAATCGCCAGTTTGAGCTCGAAGATATCATCTATCGAAAACAACCTGTCACAACTTAATATCGATGTCGAACAAAAACAGAAAGCGTTAGATGACAAACGCCAGAAGATCATCATCATCACTCAGGAGCGTGACACCCAGTCCCGTAAGCTGAGCGCACTGGAAGATGATTTTGGATCTTTAAAGGTCAAATACGACAAATTAATAAAACCGGCACGCACCGCCAAAGGTAAATACGTCGTCAGCGTGAACTTTGAGCGCATCAATGGCAAAGAACGCATCCGCTTTAAAGACTCCGGTGACGAGAACTACACGGTTGTTACTGAAAAACAGCTCCACAGCAAACTTGCCAGAATCAAAAAGAAACACCCGAAAAAACTATATATAAAGATCGTTATTCCTAAAGAAAGCGGACTGACCTACAGCGAAGCGTGGACCTTCATGAAGAGCCTGCTGCACAAATATGATTACTATTATCATGAATGATCCAGCCTGGCTGACGATATTTCAACAACATACCTGAGATATCATAAAGTTAGGAAAAAAAACAGCATTTTAACTATACTATTAACAAGTACGATAACGACGGATTAAAATGCGCTCCAGGACAGGAACAATCAAACAAGTCCCAAATGATTACCAGGCTTGTAAATATGGTTATGACCAGACGAAAATTGCTATTTTTTATTGCTGTAAATATATATGCAGCTGGCGTTTCTGCGGGCGAACCAGTCTATCCCCTGGTTACCTACAAGTGCAACCCTGAAGCCGACATCATCACCCTGACGAACACCCTGCTAAAAAATGACGAAGGCGCTTCCTATAAATACTCGGATGAAGATGGCACCTATTCACCGTGGGATCTGGTCGAAATAGACCGCCGGACAGAACGCACCCGCATCGTAAAAACCAGAAAGATCGTCAAGACATGCACGCTGAGCTCCGGTGATTACACCGTCACCATCGAACCACAGGTATTCAGTAAAAATTTAAGTGGCACATGCGGTGCATCTATCTCATCAGCATTCACCATAACCTTCGACGACTTCGACATCAAAGAACGCACACCGTTTGAAGATTATTGCCGGGGCAATTCACCCATCATTACCCGCGTGACCGTATTTGGCAAAACCGGTGAAGTTAAAATCAAACGTATAGCACGTTATAAATTTTACTAATTATCAGGCCGAATACTAATTTGAGCAGCGTCTCCAGCACTATTCCTGACGTTTTCATAAGATAGTACTTTTCCATTCCACGCCATTCCTACTCCTGTGTTGTATCACGATGGTTTCCTGTTATCATAGAACCAGCAGATCTAAAATAACAATACAATCCTCTGAATACAGGCCAAAGACATGATGCAAATTGTAACTAAACAAGCTCAAATCCTGATCACTTTTTTTTCACTATTAGCCATAACTTCTACCGCGCTAGCGAATGTACCACCGACGGTGACTCCCAGTGACCCTGCATACGTGATCCACACCACACTGGAAAAAATTACCACCTTCAGCAGTAATTCCGACAAGGTTAGACCAGTACAGCTTCGCGGTTTTATCGAAAATGAAATCATCCCTCACTTCGACTTCAACAATATGTCACACTGGATCACAGGCCGCTTCGCCGACAACATGACGGACAAAGACAAAGCCGAATTCCAGCGCAATTTACGTGAAACATTTTTATCCAGCCTGGCAAAACACCTGGGCAGCTTTGATGCAAACAATACGCGCATCCGTTTTCACCCGGCACGTTACCGTGGCCGTGATGAAGCCTTCGTCAGCACCTCGGTCTATCGCCCGGAGACATCACCCGTACGCCTGGATTTTCGCATGAAACGCGTCGGTACAGACTGGAAGATCATCGACGTAAAAGCCAATGGTTCGAGCGCGGTAATCTACTATCGCCGTCACTTCATGTCTCAGTTAAGACAGTTCCAGAGAAGGACTCCGCGCCGCCAATACTAAAACGCCTCGATAAGGACACGTTCAAAATTTGAACCTGTTAAGGCAACTCTGGTCTTTAAAGCACACCATAAAAACTTTAACCGACCATGAATGACGACGCCGATAAGCAGGCTAATAAAATTAACGAAAGGCCAAAAAGAAAACGTGGCGGCCTGTTCATTATTGCATTTTTTGTAGTCGGGCTAATCTTTCTCAGCCGGCATGAAGCAGTCAATACCATCGACTGCAGCGCTGACATTATCGCCAAAAAACCGGATGTCATCATGCTGGGTGCCTGGTGGTGCACCTACTGTTACCAGGCAAAAAAATATTTTCAGCGAAATAAAATCAGCTACTGCGAATACGACATGGAAAACACTGCCGAAGGCAAGCGGCTTTACGAACAAAACGGCGGTGGTGCGGTACCTATCCTGTTTATCGGTGAATACCGGCTCAGCGGCTTCAGCGAACAGCGCATCGAAGCCGCATTAGCGCGATTAAAAAACAATACAGAAAATTGAGACGACACTGATTAGACATGCTTACAAAATTACAAAAATTTTTTAATCAATACCTGAGCGAAAACACCAAAGATGAATCCCCGCTCGAGCATAGACTGCAACTGGCATCAGCTGCCCTGATGGTAGAAATGCTGCACGTCGATGAACAGGTCACTGCAGCTGAAGAAAAAAAATTACAGCTCATAATCAAACAGCGATTCGAACTAAGCGATGCTGAGATCGGATCATTGATAGATCTGGCACATAATGAAAAACACCAGGCGACCGACTACTATGCGTTTACCTCATTGCTCAACGAACACTACTCTCAGCAGCAAAAGATAAAACTGGTAGAAGATCTGTGGCAGCTCGCTTACGCCGACCATCATCTGGATAAATATGAAGAACACCTGCTCCGACGTTTAGCAGAATTGCTGCACGTACCACATCAGGATTTCATACGAACAAAACACAAAGCTTTAAAAGAAAATACTTTAATGTAACGAGCTCTCCGAGCCCCACATATTGTTGTAGCGTTCCACCACCTCACGTACCTCATCCGGATAACCGATAATATCCATCTGCTGTAATCCTTCTTTGAAAAACTGGCGCGCATCCTGTGGCAGATTCTTGATCAGGGCATCATAAGCCAGCTCGATCAATTCCGGCTGATGGCTTCGAGTAGAAATGATACCGTAATTTAAATTCAGGATACGCCACGGACGCATCATATTAGTCTGCTCGACATCACGACGTATCTCATCATCACAGGCATCGATGACTTCTTTTATCACAGCGGCTAAATCTGCAAGCATATGGGGTTCGATTACCTCATTGGCATACTCTGCCAGAGAATTAACCGGCATGTCGATCTGCGATAACTTGCCACCATGACGCGCCACCCATAATGAAACAGGTACGCTCAACCGTATTAGGTCGCGATTTTGTTCGCCCGTTTTATTTTGCACATAGGCCACCATAGCTTCGAGCAGATCCAGCGTGTACTGCCCGATCTTGCTGATATCCTTTTCTTCGAGCATGCCCATGCTCTCTGCACTCATATCTTTTTTCACGGCCATATCCGCATCAGCCCTTGCCATCACGTCGATCGCCTGATCCATCGCTGCCAGCAGGTTATGCGGTGAGTTCTCATCCTGATCATCCGCTGCAGCATCGTTAAGATATTCAACTACAGTATTATGGAACATGTCTCTAAACGTGTTGGCACTAAACGAAAAATCCATAATTTTATTCTCAATTGGAGGCATTATTACCCAGTATTATAAGTTAATATACGAGTCGATACGTAGCTATGTGAGAACACATGAGATTACTGCATACCATGCTTCGCGTTGGTAATTTGGAGCGCTCTATAAAATTTTATACCGAGATACTGGGCATGGAACTGCTGCGCCAGAAGGAATACCCGGACGGTAAATTCACCCTCGCTTTTCTCGGTTACGGCGATGAAAAACATCACACCGCCCTGGAACTGACCTATAACTGGGAAACCGACAACTATGATCTGGGCAATGCTTTTGGTCACCTGGCGATCGAAGTTGATGATGTCTACAAAGCCGCTGAGAAAATCCACGCAGCTGGCGGCAGCATCATCCGCCAGCCCGGCCCGATGAACGCAGGCACGACCCTGCTGGCATTCGTATCCGACCCCGACGGCTACGAGATTGAACTATTGCAGCCTAAGGGCTGATATTACTGATTACTGCTTTTATGATTCCTGAATTAATCGAATCATCCCGCCAGATGGATGTACTTCTGAAACAGTTGAACACAGTAAATTTGATTGCTGTCGACACAGAATTTTTTCGCGAAACAACATATTACCCGCAGCTCGCACTGGTACAGATCGCTACTGGTTCCATCGTTGCATGCATAGACCCACTGTCGTTTGATGCCAAACCGGCATTAAAAAAACTGCTGCTAGACAACGACATCACCAAGATCTTTCA
>JADFWF010000365.1 GCA_015222965.1 Pseudomonadota bacterium
AAATGTTTTTCTCTGCGTCTCTGCGTCTCCGCGCCTCTGCGGTTCAAGTTTTTAAAGTTTTTTGGAGGTCAGCTAAGGCTCAACAGCGGCCTTTTAGTTTTTCATCGACTTAAATCACACCACGCGTAACTTTCTTAAACGCCTTCATCGCATCGGGTATTTCGATATCGATAACCTGGTCAGGTATCCATTTATTGTCCTTCTCACCCATCACATCTCGCACATGCTCACCTACACAACGACGCACCTGAAAACCCGGCTGATTGCCTTCTTCAAAAGTAAAGTTGCTGTATTCACTCATGCGATCGTTCATTAACGAAATATACTCATTTCGAAAATCTGTCTCTTTATCATCAGAAACATCTCGGCGATTATCGTGCATGGTTTTAGCCAGGTTTAATGCCAGCGCGGTAATCAGTGCCTGACGATCTTCAGCAGAAAAATCTTTTGAAGAGATAACTCGATCGACCACATGGACCAGAAACGCGGTGAACTCAGCGATAACATCCAGGCGCTGAAAGTGCGTATCGGTCTGAAAACCCTCGTTTTCCATGTGCATGACATTGGCACTGGCAATCTTCCAGAAGTTAAAACTCAGAACACTGCCGGTATCTTCAGGCGTGCGCTCTTTGGTTTTATCATTCCACTTATTTTTTACCCGGATTTTCATAATAACCTCAGCGTTCTCATATGAACTGTCATGCGGAGAATAGTATACTAATACAGATACTTATAAACTATGTTCCCAGAATGGATATACCACAGCTTATCGACAACGTGCAGCAAAACTGCCACATCTCTGATGCCAGGCATGCGGGCAATTACACGCTTTGCGTTTATTTATTAAAAATGCGTGAATTCTACCGCTGGGAACATCAACACGCGTTTAGTGAAAAGCTGTCCACAGATGACATCGGTGACTGGTTAACCAGCCGTGAAGGACTCTGGGAAGATGTAGAAAATGACAGTTATCACCCGATAAACCTTGCTGACAAAAAACACGATCCGTTCGATTCGAAAAATATAAACCATTCACTCGCATCAGAGAACCTGGTTTACAGCGGTGGTTATGGCGTTAAAGACAAGCCACATTTCTTTTTAGCTGAACTTGAGAGTAAAAAGCAGGTAAACGATTATACGATCTACATCAGCGGCAAAGAATATGCTCGCGACCTGACATCCCCTCCTGCGATGAGCCACAACAAGACCATCTATATTCGCCGCGAATCATTTAAACGCATGATTTGGGAACGCACTGATGAATGGCGCTGGAACAAACCGGAAAATGCCATGGCAAGAGCCATCCGCTGTTATGATTTTGATAACGACCTGGAAAACGCGCTATCTGAAATGACAGACAACGAACTCGATGCAGCCATACTGCATGAGATTGGTGAGATCCAGGCGGGTGAAAATCTTGCTGGTTGGCACCAAATGATGAGTGATATCACTTTTACCCAGGCCGAGATCATGGCGCGCGCGGTGCGCGACCATTATGCTGATGCATTGAACACACTGCCGGCACTCATAGAAAATGACAACCAGGCATCGATCCATTTTTATTTTGCAAATTTAACCAATATGCGCAAACATATATTCCCATCACTTATGGAAGCTTATGATCAATGGTGTGAAAGTAAAAACGTAAAAGTAATTGAACAAATTGTCGCTTCATCATTGGAACACTGGCAGAATATTGCTCAACAGATAATTACTTTGCATCGTCAGGATGCCCAGCTTTGCAGCGATCATATCGAGGCGCTAGTTAAACGGAAACAATTATGATGGCCTATCACATTAAAATTCGATTTAAATTATTACCTGGATCAAGATACGCAATATTATTGCCATTTTTATTGCTGTCGTTCCAGTCACAGGCGGATACCCCACTTAAGGGTGATATAAAAAATGGCCAGTCTATCGCTGCAGAAAAATGTGACCGCTGCCATGGTTCTGGCGGCATCAGCGAAGATGTGGATACACCTCACCTGGCTTCACAAAGTGCTGATTACACGTTTAAACAGATCAATGATTACAAAAACAAAACACGTGAAGATAAAAACATGTATAAACGTGTAAGAAAGCTAAATGATCAACAGATGGCAGATTTAGCTTTATGGTTTGAAAGCCTGAAACTGCCTGAGATAGATCCGTCAGCAAAAACAAACTTAAAACCACCCCAGGTTGTCGCTATCGGTGATACTGAACGAGCAATTCCGCCCTGCAGTATATGCCACGGTAAAGATGGTAAAACCACAGCAGAAGGCGTGCCCATACTGGCAGGACAAAGTGCCGATTATATGATCTCAACCATGGAATATTTTAAAGATGGCTCAAGAGACAATGACCCGGGGGCAGCAGTACAGACAATTGTCAAAAAATTATCCGATATCGAGATCGAAGCAATCGCCCATTACTACGCTGCATTAGGCGGCCGACCAGCTCAAATAGAACAATGAACAGTAACCAAAAAACAATTCACGAAGTAAAACCCGGTACTTTTATTTTTGCAAAAGAAAACGCACTTCCCTTAGATATCTGTCAGGAAATGATACGACGTTTCGAAGAAGACGCCGAGAACCAGTACCCGGGACGCATCGGCCAAACGTTTACTGCTGATGAAAGCATGAAACGCTCAACCGATCTGGTCACCAGCGGCAAAGAGAACTGGAAAGATCTGGATTCTGAATTATTCCGTTCCTTAGGCAACGCGATAAAAGAGTTTCGTGAAACTTACCCCTTCTTCAAAGGTGCTTTTAAAGATAACGGTTACGCTATACAGCGCACCAACCCCGGCGAGTATTATCACTGGCATATCGACGGCGGCAGCCACGAATTTGCTGACCGCCAGTTAGTTGCTGTCTGGTATCTAAATGATGTCGAAGGCCCGGGCGGTGAAACTGAGTTTTCCTATCAGCAGGTGAAAGTAAAACCACAGGCTGGAAAGCTTTGTTTGTTTCCGCCTTTCTGGACGCATGACCATCGCGGGGTGACACTTGAAGCTGGCGTTAAATATATTGCAACTACCTGGGTAGTATTTGCTTAGACCTTAAAAATATATTTCCGCAAATGAACGCGAATAAACGCGAATGTTTTATTTGTCATTGCGAGCAAAGCGCGGCAATCCCCTATAGATAGCACAGTCGTCTGATAGAGATTGCCGCGCTTTGCTCGCAATGACAGATTCTATATTTGGTTATTATTTCGCGTTCATTTGCGAAAAAAAGTTTTATGTATTACGAAATAAAAGAACCCGCAAACAAAGAAGAGTTTAAAAGCTACTATCACCTTCGCTGGAAATTACTCAGAGCCCCCTGGAAGCAGCCTGAAGGTTCTGAAGTCGATGACATAGAAGACCAGTGTTTTCATATCATGGCTGTCGATGACAAGAACGATGTTATCGCTATCGCCCGCCTGCAGTTTAATTCGCCTGCCGAAGCGCAGATTCGCTACATGGCCGTCGCCGATCCATACCAAAAACAGGGAATCGGTCGTGAATTAATAAACCGGCTGGAATCACACGCGACAATTTCTGCCTGCAAAAAAGTAGTACTGGATGCGCGAGAACCTGCCGTCGGCTTTTATCAGAAACTTGGCTATGCAGTGATCGAAAAAAGTTATCTGTTATTCGATGAGATACAGCATTACGGGATGTCAAAAACCCTTTAAGTCCTTGTTAGTGTTCAACGCATGATGCGAGACACCTATAGTTAGTGTATAATTCTGTGCCTTGATTTCAGCAAGCTAATACCTCTTATTGACATCAAATTAGCCTTAATTTTCTAAGTCCTTATCTTCACTAGTACGATAAGGACCAAGCTTTTTCATAAACAGAAACTTTATGCAGCTGTTAACAGGACTATTGATCACACCGCTCTGTGGATCCATCTTGATCGCCATCTTGCCGGCTGGTCGTGATCGCCTGTATCGCAAAGTTGCACTGGTTACATCTCTGCTAGCCATGTTGTTTTCGTTTTATCTTCTCAGCATGTTCGATACTCAGGTTGCTGGATTACAATTTACTGAGCACATGAAATGGAATCCGCGTCTGGGCATGGCCTATGATGTTGGTGTCGATGGCATCTCACTGCCGATGATCCTGCTTGCTACCGTGTTGTGTTTCATCGCGATACTGGCTTCCAGAAGCATTACCGACAAACCCAGAGGTTATTACCTGTTAATGCTGCTGCTGGAGACAGCCATGCTTGGTGTTTTCATGGCACAGGACTGGGTACTGTTCTACGTGTTCTGGGAACTGACCCTGATCCCGCTGTTCTTCCTGATCGATCGCTGGGGTGGCAAAGGCCGTCACGGTGCAGCGCTCAACTTTGTACTGTATACCTTCGGCGGTTCGATCTTTTTGCTGGTCGCCATGCTGATACTTTTTGACAACCTGCCTGCCCACAGTTTCTCTATGCGCTACATGGCCGAGGCCGCATCTTCGCTGTCTGATCACAAGCAGATGCTGATCTTCCTCGGCTTTTTGATCGGTTTTGGTGTAAAGATGCCAATCTTTCCTATCCATGGCTGGTTGCCAATTGCCCACGTCGAAGCACCGAGCCCGGTCAGTATCCTGTTATCAGGCATCCTGTTGAAAATGGGCGCCTACGGTCTGCTGCGGGCGGCCGAGATGCTGCCCAACGCTGTTATGCAGATGCAGACCACACTGATGGTGCTTGCCCTGATCAGCCTTATCTATGGCGGCCTGCTCGCATGGCGCCAGACGGATATGAAAAAGATGATCGCCTATTCATCGGTCAGCCATATGGGGGTCGTGCTGTTAGGCATCGCAACACTGAATATTACCGGTATATCCGGCGCGGTCATGCAGATGACTGCCCACGGCCTGGTCGCCGGCGCCATGTTCCTGCTCATCGGCCTGCTCTATGAGCGCACCCATACACGCGACATCCGCGACTTCAGCTCATTAGTCAGAACCACTCCACGATTTGCCTTTTTTACCATCTTTGCTTTTATTGCTGCCATCGGCATGCCGGGCACTGCCGGTTTTATCGCTGAGCTGCACATCCTGATTGGCGGTTACCAGCAATGGGGCTGGCTGATCCTGGCGCTGAGCCTTGGCATCATGATCAGTGCCGCTTATGCGATCCGTACCATCGGACGACTGTTCACCGGCCCTAGCCGCAAAAATATGCACGATGTAGAAGACCTGCGCAAAACAGAAATGGTAGCAGCAGGGTTGTTGACAGCAGGTACCATTTTTCTGGGTGTGTTCCCTGCATTCTTCTTGCAGTACATCACGCCATCAGTCGCTAGCCTGAGCAACTTGTTTAACTGAAGAATATGACAACG
>JADFWF010000366.1 GCA_015222965.1 Pseudomonadota bacterium
CTCAAAGTTTTTAAGAAAACTCATTCCCAGTAAAACTTCTTTTCCGGTAATGTTGGTAAGGATGGTGGCGCTTAAGTCGTACAGCTGTATCTCACCGATGGCAACACTGCTGAGTCTGGTGCGGTACGCTTTTGTATTACCATTGGCTGTTTTGATAACGATAGCCTGTCCCTTGCGCAGTCCTATCTCAAAAGCGACTGATTCCGGGATAGCGATATCACTGGCACCGGTATCAAGTAAAAACACCACTTCCTGATCATTGATCGTGCCACTCGTAACGTAATGCCCATAGGCATTGCGTTGCAGTACTATCTCTTTCTGATATCCGTTTACCGTGGTTGCGACGTGTTGATTCGGGTTGCTGCGTTGCAGGAGCAGGTCTTCAAATATAACAAACAGCATGGTTAAAAATAATAGCCATGCAACAACTGTCATGCCTGTCCCTGCACGAGAAATAAAATCGTGTTTTTTCTCTTTTGGCCGCATTGCTTGGTGCAAAAACCAGGATCAGTCTTCCAGTTCGATTTTTATGATCGTGCCATCCGCAGCTACTTTTATTTCGTATTCTTTGCCGTTAATCAGTTTGCCTTCAAGTTCGTAGATAACAGAGTCATCTTTTGTTTCTTTTTCAGCTTCGCTCAGTGATATTCCAGGCAGTGTGTTCTGCACGATGGTAATGATGTTCGATGGGACTTCTGATAAGGGGATATCTTCTTCGTTGCTGTTGTCAAAACATGCGGTTAAAGATATCGCTGATAGAATACCTATTGCTGATAGTTTTAAGCGAGTGTTTAATCGTTTGTCGTTAGTCATTTTTTAATCTCTTGGTATGTTTTATTGCGTTAGATGTTGATGCTTCTTCCGCCATCAACAGCGATAACCTGTCCTGTAATGTAATCAGCATCCCTGATTAAAAACAGGATCGTCTTCGCTATATCTATGGGCTTTCCCGATCTTTTTAAAGAGGTGCGTTCTAAAATAAGATTTTTAGTGTGCTCTGGCATGTCGCCGTCCGGTCCATCACCGGCAGGCCATAATATGGCGCCGGGTGCGACACCATTTACACGGATATCAGGGCCGAGTTCTTTTGCCAGCGACATGGTAAGCATGGCAAGCCCGGCTTTGGCAGCGCAATACACTGTGTGTTCTTTCATCGGTCGCTGGCCGTGTACGTCGACCATATTGATAATGTTTCCCTGTGTTTGCTTCAGGTAGGGTGCCGCCGCCTGCGCCAGAAACAATGGTGCTTTCATATTGCTGTTGATCAGGTTGTTCCAGTCATCGAGCGTGATACTGCCGATCGGCGTCGGGTAAAAGCTGGATGCGTTGTTGATTAATACATCGAGACGATTCCAGCATTGAAACGCCTGTTCGATCAGGCTGTTATATACGGTTTCAATGTTCAGGTCACCCTGGATCACTTTTGCGGAGTCTGGCCGCTCGGAATTAAGTGCCGCTGCCAGTTCATCGGCAGCCTGCCGAGATAAACGACAATGTATAATGACGTTATAACCAGCCTGATGCAGTGTTTGCGCTATAACTGCCCCCACACGTTTTGCGCTGCCAGTGATCATGGCTGTTTTAATGCCTGCCTTTTTAGTCGCGCTATTTGCGTTAGAATTGCCCATTGATCGATACGATTGATTATTGATGCCTCTATGTTCTCATATATTACGATACGGTTGAACCTTTGATAAAAAGTGATATTAAGGCTTTAGCCGAACCCGATGACGAAGCAAAAAAACAAAGCCGGTTATTAACGCGATGTGTTAAAGGCAGCTGTGATCGGTCTGGTGGCTGGATCCGGTTTTCTGATTTTATGAATACTGCGCTCTACGAGCCGGGATTGGGGTATTACAGTGGCGGCTTGCAAAAATTTGGCGAAAAAGGCGACTTTATTACGGCGCCGGAAGTGTCTCCATTGTTCGGGCAGTGCCTCGCCGGGCAGGTTGCAGAAGTATTCCAGAATTTTAAGCAGGTGTCCGATGAGAAACCAGTCGTTATAGAGTTTGGTGCGGGCAGCGGTGTTCTAGCGGCTGACATTTTATTACAGTTGGAAAAACTGGTTTCATTGCCAGAAAAATATCTGATACTGGAACTCAGTGTTGAACTGCAGTGCAGGCAGGAAGAGACGATCAAGAAAAAGGCTCCCCATCTTTTTGATCGTGTTTATTGGCTGGACCAGCTTCCTGATGATGTAGAGAACATTGTCGTCATAGCCAATGAAGTACTTGATGCGATGCCGGTAGAGTGTTTCAGAATTAAAGATGGCGGTGTTGAGGTATTGAGGGTAACAGTTGAAAACGAAAAACTTGTTTCCGGCTACCTTACTGATGATAATGCCGGCGATACGATTAATTCGATTCGTGAACGCAGTGAGATCGAGTTTGCTGATGGATACGTCTCTGAATTTAATCCAGCGATACATGGCTGGCTGTCAGCCCTGGAAACTAAGATAAAGAGCGCGGTGATCTTGCTCATTGATTATGGCTACAATGAAAAAGAGTATTACCACCCGGATCGAACAGAGGGCACACTGATGTGTTATTACCAGCATAAAGCACACGATGATATTTTTTGGTGGCCCGGTCTGCAGGATATTACCGCCTTTGTAAATTTTACTGATGTTGCCTACAGTGCTGTTGATTTAAATCTTGAGGTGGCAGGATATACTACGCAGGCGGCGTTTTTGCTGGCGAACGGGCTTTCGGACCTGCACGCATCACAGGTGACGGATGAAGTGCAGCAGCAGATCAAACTGTCTCAGCAGATCAAAACTTTAACGTTGCCATCTGAGATGGGTGATCGTTTTAAGGTGATGGCGCTGACAAAAAATTATGATGAGCCGTTGAAAGGCTTTTCGATGCTCGACCTGAGAAATCGTTTGTGAGAATTAGATTATAATATGTATTTGTAGGAGCGGACCAGGAAAATTAATCATGGGTTCCGCGATTGCTGCTATATACGTGCAAATCGCGGAACCCATGATTAATTTTCCTGGTCCGCTCCTACATACATTTAAAAAAGGTATTACATGGATATTATACAAATTATAGTTTTAGCGCTGGTGCAGGGATTAACAGAATTTCTCCCCATCTCCAGTTCTGCGCATCTGATTCTGGTGCCGATATTAACCGGCTGGGAAGATCAGGGGTTGGCGTTTGATGTAGCAGTGCACGTCGGCACGTTAACTGCCGTAGTGCTTTATTTCAGAAAAGAAATCAGCAAGATGATTTTTGCCTGGTTCGCTTCATTAAAAGGAAAGCACTCAGAAGACAGCAGGTTGGCATGGGGCGTATTGATAGGAACGATCCCTGTCGGTATAGCGGGATTACTTTTTAAGGATGTCATAAGCGAACATCTGCGCACACCACTGGTGATCGCGGCTACTACGATAATCTTTGGTTTCTTACTGTGGTATGCAGACTGGTCTGGTAAGAGAAAACGTGATGAACATACGCTGTCATGGAAAGATATTGTCTTTATCGGCTGTGCTCAGGCGGTCGCGCTGATACCGGGTACTTCTCGTTCGGGTATTACGATTACCGCCGGATTGTTGCTTGGTTTAACTGCACCGGCAGCAGCACGTTTCTCATTTTTATTATCGATACCGGTTATCGTACTGGCAGGCGGGATGGAGACACTGGAATATCTGGAAGTCGCCAGCATAAATGATATGAATGATCTGATCATTGGCGCGTTGATCTCTGCGGTTAGCGCTTATTTATGTATCCACTACTTTTTGATGTTGTTAGAAAGAATAGGGATGACACCTTTTGTTATTTATCGCCTGTTGCTCGGCATCGTCCTGTTATCTTTATATTTGTAGTTTGGATTAACTTTTATGTTTGCTAAAGTGGTACCAGATTTAAAATTACGTTTTTTATGGCTAATGATCGGTTATGCCTTAGTCGGCCTGGTGGTTTTTTTATCGCTAACCAGCAGTCCCGTTGATGTGGAGCTGGATCTTCCCTACCAGGACAAGTTTTTTCATGCGCTGGCATATTTCACCTTAATGGCCTGGTTCTCACAGATCTATCATGATAGCTTTCAACGCAATATGATCGCGGTGGTCTTTGTGTTTATGGGCGTCACTCTTGAGTATTTGCAAGGCTTTGATCCAAATCGATATTTTGAGTTTGCTGATATGGTCGCGAATTCGACGGGTGTTGCTTTAGGATTTTTCGTCGCATTGACCAGCGCAAAAAATATTCTTGTTAGAGTAGAGCGAGTTATTAGCTAAAGCGACCTTTTAATTCTGTCATCGCTGCTACGCGTGTTTCCCTGATTTTGTTTGCCAGAGCCATGTTTTCAAAGCCCTGGTTGCGTAATTCATCGATATCTATATTTTTGGTTACGGATAATGCCTGCCGAAAATAATCACCTTGTGGAAAACTTTTATTTTCATAACCTGTGCGGCCACGCGCATCAGCTTCAGATGCCAGTAAAAACTTTTCGAAGCGCTCAGGTTTTCTGAAAGCGTCAAGCTGTTCCAGTGTTTTTACCACCGTTGCAGGCTTGAGTTCCAGTGCGCGATGATAGTGCAGATGAAAACGTGCGGTGCGTTCGGCCAGGTCACGATATTCGTTAGGTATGCGTAATCGCTGGCAAAC
>JADFWF010000074.1 GCA_015222965.1 Pseudomonadota bacterium
AGAAAGGAGTAACCGCGCACATTAACCGTGCCGGGCACAGACAGCATGGCGCTGGCGATGGGATAAGTCACCTGGTCTTCCACTACCTGTGGTGCCTGGCCGGGATAAGAAGTTTTGATTATCACCTGCACGTCAGAAAGATCAGGAATAGCATCCAGCGGAATCTCTCTAGCAGAATGTATTCCCCAGCCTGCAATCAAAACTGCCAGGACAATAACCAGCGGACGGTTGACTATCGACCAGCTAATAATTTTTTCAATCATACTTCAACCAGTGCCCTAAATTTATCAACAGCATTATTCAACAGCGGTCATGCGTTGATAACTGGATTGCAGATTACTCTCAGAATCCAGTAAAAACTGCGATGAAACGACGATGGTATCACCCTCTTCCAGACCCTCAAGAATCTCTACACGGTCGTGCGTAGTAATACCTGTTTTTACGACGACGGGTTTGAAACGGCCTTTACCCAGCGCTTCGACAACACGCGATTCTTTACCCGTATAAATGACCGCTTCCCGCGGCAGGGACAAAGCATTTTCTCGGGTACGGGCATAGATCCTGCCGGTTAAATACATACCGCTTTTCACCTTCGAGATCGGTGAAGAAAATACCAGCTTCACGCCAATATTCTGCGAGGTATTGTTAATGCTTACGGCACCTTGCAATACGCTGCCTTTAATCGGCTCACTGCCTTCACCGGGTATAAAGATATCTACTTCCTGTCCCGCCTGTATCGAACCGGCGTCACGTTGAAACGCATTAGCCAGCACTGTTACGCGCATCAGACCGCCTAATGTAAAGAGTAATCCATTAGCTTTTACCTCATCACCTTCTTTAGCATGCTGATCAAGCGGCATACCTTCATGGCTCGCGTAGAGTGTAATAACAGATGAAGTCTCACCGGTTTCTTCCAGATGTTTAATCTGTTTTTCGGTCATCCCGGCACGTTGCATAAGATAAGCTGTGTCCTTTGACGTCATCTTTTTCTTCGCCGCCTGTTTTTTATCGGCTTCTTCTAAATCAACAACTGCATCGCTTACCACTCCACTGGCAACAGCATCTGGATTTTCAGTTAGAGCATCCTCATCAGCTTCAACTTCTGTATTTAACTTAGTATCAGGTTCCAACTCATCATCAGGCAATTCACTCATCTCAGGATTATCAGTCATTGCGCCAGCCGCCGAAGTTTCTTCAAGCAACAGCTCAAGATGCTTCTCTTGCAACAGCACAAGCTCATCAAGCGCGATATCGACTAGCGCATCGCCGGTCTTTATCCATTGCCCTGCTTTAAAATGAAACTTTATAACTTTGCCTTTTGCCGGCGAAGAAACACGGGAGTGTCTCTCTTTTCGCATGCTCTGCACATAACCAGGCGTTTCGACCTGGCGCACGAGCGTGCTTCGTTCTACCTGTGCAACACGCACACCGAGATTATTGATAACAGTCGAAGAAACACTGATAACCGGGTGTTCAGCATCGTCATCATCACTCGAAATCATCGCTGGTTTAATCGGCACCAGATCCATCCCGCAGATCGGGCAACTGCCTTCTTCATGCGACACGATTTCAGAGTGCATCGGACAGATGTAATCAGGATCCTGATGTTTTACAGCATGCTCCATTGCCGACTCCCCCGGCGGGGCTGAGAGATACCTGTCTATTGATATGCCCGCTGCAACACCTACACCAAGCAACAGAATTATTGATAAGAATCGTTTCATAATTTTTTTAACATCGCAAATAATGGAACCGGTTTCTGCTAAAAATTCATAGGCTTATTTTAGACCCTAATCGAAAATAAAGCCGTCATTCCAGTCTGTTACAGATACGATTTATTCGCACTGCAAAAAGCACATGATCTATTACCGTGCGATCATCATACCGCGGCTTCGCTCCAGGGTAGCGATCGCAACACGGTAATGTTCACGGTTAATTTTACGTAATGTCTTCTTGAGCGCTGGCACGACATCATCACTGTGTAAATTTGCTGCATCCAGCACTGATATGGCATCTTTTATTTGCGCTTTAGCTAATCGCGCATTGATGTTTTTATGCTTAACCTTGTGCGATCGATTAGCATAATCCAGCAATTGAATAGCTGAGCGAATATTTTCATCCGCATTCAGGATACGGAGAAATGCGGCAACATTAACTAGCTGCGAACCATTTAAACCAACGATCGGAGCCAATACCTCACCATTTCTCATATGGCGCTGCGACGTGTAAAAAGCGATCATACCCTCAACCGTATCCATCTGGTTTGCATGAAAGAATGGCCCGGTATCTGCTGCTTCGATAACTGACGGCACGTTGAACAGATTCGTGCCATGGCCAAAACCATCATCCATCGGCATGGTTTCACCATATATGACATCACCCGGCTGATCGAGCAGTTCTTCTACACGCGGTGCAAAAGAACGATTACTGCTTTCGAAAGCCGGCGGACTAATACCCGGTGGAAAATCAAAACTGGGGTCAGTATTAGCGCCACCATTGAAGTGACAGGCATTACAGGGAACACCATTCGCCATACCCTCACCCATGTAATTCAAACGTCCTCTTTCCGCTTTTGCATTTTTTAATTTGATGTTCTCAAAGTCATCAAACTCCTGCTGCCTGCCAAGCGAAAGCATAAATGCTTCCAGTGCATCTTTTTCATACTCTGTCGGCAGACGAAAATCCTCACCAGGCTGACGATTAAGTGTTTTCGTAAAATGCTGTTTGATGGCTCCGTTTACAAAATCGCGCAACGTGCCATGCAGCGTATCACCATCACTCGGTGAGCCATCACCACTCCAGCCAGTACGTTCATCTGGCACCATTATTACATCATCGCCGGAAGTGCCATCATCGGCAAGCTCAGATGGCGGCGTTAACGAGACACGCATCGCAAATATATGCGGCACACTGCGCAGGGTAAAACCATTTTCCAGATCATCAAAACCATTAGTGTTTTCTAAAATCAAACCAAGTTTGCGCATCAGTTCCGGTTTTTCAAAATTATCAGATAGCGGGTTCGGCTGAGGACGTTCAGCAATAAACAAAGGATCATCATCAGGCAGTGAAGCAATAAACTTTACATCGATGGTGAAATTATTATCTTCTGGATGACAGGTTCCACAAGTACGCCCGTTGCCTTTAAAAGTTTCTTCAAAGAAGATACGGCGGCCATCATTGATCAATGATGCATCAGGAAAATCTGCAGGCACGATTCCGTCAGCATTTGTATTTTTAACCACCATAACAGCTAACAATAAAACACTTAAAATTGCATAATTAAGCCTTCGTTCTGCACTGTTAATCATCAGTTTTTCTCTCTTTTAATACCGTCTAAGATTGATACTATTTTAATAACAAAAACAATTTTCATTCACTTTGTCTGAAGAATACAGGCTTACCACAACAACTTATCTGTAAACCCGTATTTTTCAAACAACTTAAAAAAGATAAAGGCCCGGTCCTTAAAACATTAGAACCGGGCCTTTACTGCGTACCGTCAGATCGACGGCACTAGTTAGTGATCAAGATTTAATTTAAATCTGGATTACCGTTTGTGAAGAAACGGTTTGCACCAACTTTAACGAACGACATACCATGAGGTGAAGCGTTACCCGCATCTGGATGACGAGCACCAGCTGTTGGCCACTGCGCACCGGTATCACCGAAGTCCATGTCGATACAACCTGTAGGTGAGTTAGCATCACCTGCATTGAAACGTTTATCCAGTTTCAGGTTCGTACGTTTGCGGTTCCACTTCATCATACAGACAGTGTCATCACCTACTGAACCAGTACCTGGTAAAGCATTTTTATGACCACCTTCGAAGCCTGGAAGTTTTCCAGTGAATGCGCCACCGAATGCATCTCCGTCATTTGCTGCATTAAGTACGTCATGAACGATACCTAAGCCCCATGGAGCAGTTTCATCAGCACCCGGACCACCTGGAGGATAAGCATTAGGAATAGTTCCACCTGAACCATTATCCCAGGCATGACCAAGACCCATCGCTGTCAACAGTACGTCTACGTCACGGATTGCGAATTCACGCAGGTCAACGAAGTAGTTACTGGTAGCGACATAACGGTCATTACGATCGTGTGTAGTGAAGTGAGGACCACCACGTGATGTTTCAGCATCCGGATGTTCTGAACCTTCTACACCAGGCTCACCTGCACCAGCGAAGTTAACCATATCGATCTGATCAGGACAGTCACTGTTACCATTGTTTGGATGATAAACCGTACCGTGGAACAGATCGCCCCGGTTACGATAGATCTGACCTGAAGGACCTGTTGTTTCAGCCTGGCCTAATGGTGTTAGTTTACCTGCATCATAATCCCATGCAGATTCAGGAGACATGTTACAACCATGGCTAGCACCGGCACGTCTTAGTTTACGCAGATCTAATACTGCGATACGTCCATCATGCTCACCATCGTAGTCACGATTGTGGATAGGGTCACCAGCTTGCTGGATACCTGAGATAGGTACAAACATGAACTTATCATTTTGCGTGACGGTAAATACTGAAGCACCGGTACAGGCACCGAAGTCATAAACGATCTTGAATTCAGGCTGTGGAATAGTGATGTCAGCTGAATAGTAGATAATACCGCCACACATCGATGCCACATATGCACCCGAACCTTTATGCTCCATACGCATAGCCATCAGACCTTCCGGCTCTTCGTGGATCGCATTATCTTCGTGACGGTTACCATCTGGCATCTGTATAACCTGGTAAGGACCATTCTCGATCTGACCCATATCCCATAGACGGATAGTAGTACCAAGGTTTTGCTTGGATGATGCTGCGCCTTCACCAGAACCGGTTAAAGCCAGTGAAACAGGATCAGCATAGTCAGAAGTCATCAGCACACCGCCGGTAGTTTCCATCAGGAAATTACCATCAGCATCATGAATCTGACCGACCAGGTCAGGACGCAAGCCAATACCATGTGGATGCGCTAACAGGCCTGTATCAGGACCTTCGTTAGACTCCCAGTTACCTGGATCAGAGTGACCTGAGTCAGCACCGATCTGGTTATGTGGCGCAACGCCAGGAACACACAGATTGAATACGTTTACGCCAGCACCAGAAGCAAGCTGAGCACCGGCACATTCGCCGTTACCGTCAACACCGCCAAAACCTAACTGAACACGTGGTGCATAACGCTCTGGACCAAGCATGTCTGAACCATCTGCGAAATAACCATGACCCATAACTGAAGGGCTAGCTGCACCAAAGTTAGTCAGATCAGGAACCGCAGAAACCTGTACTAAAGGATCACCGTTTGGAGAAAATACGATAAGACCGCCAGGTGTTGTTAAAACGGGAGGCAGACTTGATGCTGAAGTAGAAGATGCTGAGTAAGCGCCGTTAAAGTTACCGCCGGCACCCATCATCGTGGTGTAGTACTTACCATCAACTGAGTTGTATTCAAGGTCATCAAGACCACTGAAGTCCATACCCAGACCGTTGCCCACACCTGCATCACTACGACCTGAAACAGACAGACCACACTGGTTATTTGCATCACCAAAGATGTTATCAACCGTAGAACCTTCCGAAGCAGTAATGTTCATCGGATCAGTGATATCACAACCGAACACGTTTGATGAAATCAAACTGCCGTAGTAGGCATTGACAGCACCAGTGTCTGGATCAACATATGGATAGACAGAATGGTGATGCGGCTCATTCAATACTGAAGAAGGCGCAGGAACCACAGGCGGTAAACCGTTACCAGGACCACCAAAGTATGGATTGTTAAAGTTTGGCACACCACCAAGAATATCACCCACTTGTGTCTCACGACCAAGGCCTGATAAACCGATACTTGTACCGTCATGTGAAGACAATGAACCGTTAACACATACAGGCTCTTCGCCCTCAGGTGTTACAACTGGTGGAATACCAGTAGCAGTTGATAAGCTGATGCCATCGTGAGTTGCACCGTCAACACCGGCTGTTGTGTCTTTACCGACACACAGAGCGATGTCTAACGCCTGGTCAACAAAGTTATCAGTAGAACTTAATAAATGCTCACCGTATACCGCAGGCATATTCGCTGTATTTACTACGTGGCCATAAGTGTGTGAACGTGGGTCTGCATCGATTACCGCAATAAAGTCAGCATCGGGCAGCACGCCGGCTGGCAGCCCAAGAACTGCGTCAAGAGGGCTATGGTTATTGCCATCCATCATCTGATCACCGTTCCATGTGATCAAAAATTTTCCGTTTTGTCTGTGGTGGTGATCGTCGTCATCACCACTTGCTTGTACTGACATAGAGCCAGCCGCTAATGCGACCGTTACGCTCAATGACAGCAAGCTGCGCTTAAGAGTTATACGTTTCATAGTTCAATCCTCAGATTGTTTTTTTGCAATTGATTTATAGACCTGTCTTGTTAAAAAACAGACTGCTGTCAGTAAAGCAAAATCTATGCCATATGATAATTTTCATTAATATTCAATATGTTAAATGACTTATAGTACTAATTGCTTATGTCATCAGGTGAAATAAATCTTGATGTAAGTCAATTCGACAAATTCTAAGATTAAATATAAGAAAACTAAAATAATTGATAAATATCAATTATTTAAGTAAATCATAATATAGTTGTTTAGGATTGGATGTAAAATTGATTTATGTCAATTTTTTGAAACCATATGTAAATTATTTATATATTTCATATGGTTAAGGTACTTTCTTGATTTCCGATACATTAATCCGGGTTTATGACATGTATGACATGTCATACATGTCATGTCATGCGCCATTACACACACGGCATGAAACTGCTAAACGCCTCGAATAGCATGGTGACTTAAGTGTTATTTAGGAGATAAATCGCTATGAAAAGCGGTAATTTTCAGTGCAAGAAAGGGTAAAAACA
>JADFWF010000367.1 GCA_015222965.1 Pseudomonadota bacterium
AAAAATGTTTTTCTCTGCGTCTCCGCGCCTCTGCGGTTCAAGTTTTTAAAGTTTTTTGGCGGTCTGCTAAGGCTCAACAGCAGAAACAAAAACATTACGATTTTATAGAAACAACTAAAACTATCTCTGCTGCTGGTATTGCCTCATCATTTCCTGGCTGCGGCGCATCTGTTCCATCATCTCTGGTGTCATCTGCCCTGACTGCTGCATCTGCCTCATCATCTCTTGCATCTGAGGTTGCTGCCCCTGCATTGATTGTCCGGACATTTGCTGCCGCATATTCGCCATATCCTTTGATGCGGCGTTCATCTGGTCCTGCATGGTTAATACCTTATAAGATGCAGGAATTACAAAAGTATTCGCCGGTAACGCAACGCCATATTTGATACTTTTGATCTCTGTCTCGACACGCCCGTTTCTTTCGGTGCGCATCGGCACACCGATCCTGCTGACATAATCACTGATCTTCATGTCCGCCAACGTGCATTCGTCGATCATCCCCGCAAAACCACCCAGCACTGCGCGCTGTTTTTCCATCATGGTCTTCATCGCCTGGAACAGTTCTTTGATGCCATCCTTCGTATAGACATCCTTCGAACCAAAGATTACACCACAGGACTTGCCATTGGCTGATAGACTGAATTTACGCGTAGCATAACCTGCAACCTCGATGCCAGCACCCAGCTCTCTTATATCGATGCGCACTTCCGGCCCATGATTTCCGGCAGACATCTTATCTGCATTCAAAATCATCACCGTTTGTTTCTCAGGGCTGACTGCTTTAACCGTATGTTTCCTGTAATCGACGATGACGTAGTCAGGGCCTGACATATTCATCCGCGCGAGTTTGCCATCGGTCAAAACGGTGGTCATCTCGCCGTTATTCTGTATTGATAATATGGTACCAGCTGACACTGCATTTGAAGCAGCAAGCAGCAAGACCATACCAGAGATCTGAATCAGTTTAATCATTTGTAACTCCTTAAAATTTGCTGGGATTATACCTTTTCTTTGCTCGCTTAGAAGTATTGGTATGAATCCTTTACCCACATTGTCAAGACCTTACACCCACTAATGCATACGCTAATCTATATGAGAATCATTTGCATTTGCGTTTACAATAAGTATAATACCCAGCACATTTTTACTAACTATCAAAATTTACAATTATTGGAGCTCAACGTGAAACACAGATCTATTGCAAAAAACGCACTATTTGGTGCGATTACATTCGCATTGGCACAACCCGCCCTGGCGGTAACAGACGAAGAGTTTAATACCTTAAAAGAACAGTTTAACCAGTTGGCTGATCAGGTTGATGAAAACAGCCAGAATACAAGTGATACAACTGTCGGTGGTTATGGCGAATTACATTACAACAACCTCAGCGGACCAGATGGCGCTGAAAAGAAAGTGCTTGATCTGCACCGCTTTGTTATCTTTGTAAACCACGAGTTTAATGACGATATCCGTTTTTTCTCTGAATTTGAAATAGAACATGCATTCGTCGCAGACAACAATGATGGTTCTGGTAAAACTGCGCCGGGCGAAATTGAAGTCGAGCAGGCCTACGTACAGTTTGATATCGGTGACAACTCAAAAGTTGACGCCGGTGTTTTCCTGATCCCTGTCGGTATCTTAAACGAGACCCACGAACCCCCTACTTTCTACGGTGTAGAACGTAACCCGGTTGAGAAAAATATTATTCCTGTCACCTGGTGGGAAGGCGGTGCGATGCTGTCTGGAAATTATGATTCAGGCTTTAGCTACGATGCCGCGCTGACAAGTGGATTGGACGGTGGCACCAGTATCCGTGGTGGTCGTCAAAAAACAGGCAAAGCTTCTGCCAATAACCTTGCTGCTACTGGCCGCGTTAAATACACCGGTGTTAGCGGACTGACACTGGCAACAACGCTGCAATATCAAGATGATATGACACAGGACGACACTGATGATATCGGCAGTGCAACAATGATAGAAGCACACGCTCGCTGGAATGTGGCCGACTTTACCCTGACCGGTTTATATGCACACTGGGACATCGATGTTAAAAACACAGCCTCTGCATCTGATCAGGCTAAAGACGTTCAGGACGGCGGCTACCTTGAAGCGTCATACAAACTCACACCAGCATGGGGCGTATTTGTTCGACAGAATGAATGGGACAACGGCGGCCTTGGTGATACCAGCAAGTCACAAACGGATGTTGGTGTTAACTTCTGGCCACATGAAAATGTAGTTATCAAAGCTGACTACCAGGCGCAAAACAACATCGCCGGCGACTTTGATGGCTTTAACCTGGGTGTTGGTTACCAGTTCTAAGATTACCTTAGAACTCAAAACCAGGGACGCCCTTGAACCTGATATTCAAGGGCGTCCCTTTTTGCCTTTATGATGTAAAATTTGCCACGATGATAATGAAAGTAAAAATCACTGCCCTCTTCCTGCTAGGCCTGCTGCTCAGTACCGTCACGGTCGCTGGCGGGGTCTATCAGGAACCGGATGATTTTATAAATGAAGTTTTTGATAATACCCCCCCAAAAGCCAAAGTTTTGTGGTTGGACAAAGATTTAAAAAAACAGATCGTCAACATCCTCGATCACAAATACAAAGGACTGCGAATACGATACTGGCAGCAGAAAAATAGATCAGCCTGGGTGCTGGATGAGATCGGCAAAGAAAAGCCGATTACCACCGGCATCGTTATCAGCAACAGGCAGATCGAACAGGTTAAAGTCCTGGTATTCAGAGAAAGCCGTGGCTGGGAAGTCCGCCATGATTTTTTCACCGACCAGTTCAAAAAAGCCAGCCTGAAAGATAACCATCGACTGGATAAGACCATTGATAATATTTCCGGTGCAACACTGTCTGTTCGGGCGGTAAGGAAACAGGCGCAGATAGCATTATTACTCGACCAGCATATTCGCTTTAAAGATGACGACTCAAAATAATCAATCATCATTGCAAGGTACGAGGCAAGCTTATGATGTTCAGCACACGCTTACAGAGATTGCTTCGTACCTCGCAATGACGCTTTCATCTACACGACAAACACAATTTAGGGCGTAATAATGACTAACCGAAAGCCTAAACGATTTGCTGCTTTTTTATGGCACCGGCGCATCGGTTTGTTCGCCCTGGTGCTGGTGATCATTTTAGCCATCACCGGAATCATGCTGAACCACACTGAAAAATTCAGGCTCGATGAGTCCTATGTAAACAATTCATGGCTGCTGGACTGGTACGGTATCGAGCCAGAAGATCAACCGGTTTCATTTCGCATAAAAAACGATATGCATGATCATGTGATCAGCGCCTGGAACAAGCAGCTTTTTTTTGATGCCGCCAAAGTAACCACGCTCGAACAGGCTATGCATGGTGCCATCGGCGCCGAACAGTTTATCGTCGTCGCACTGGATAATGAGATCATCCTGCTCTCATATGACGGTGAGTTTATCGAACGGATTTCGACCAGCATCAGTTTCAGCAACATACAACGTTTGGGTATGAAATATAAACGCCCGGTTATCGAAACCAGCGAACCCTTATATTACATGGCAGATGAGCACATCCTGGACTGGGACGTGATCATCAATGAAGACATCCAATGGACACAGCAATACACACTGAGTGACGACGAAATTGAAAAACTGCTGGTTGCCTATCGCGGCAATGGCCTCAAGCTGGAACGCGTTATCCTGGATCTGCACAGTGGCAGAATCTTTGGTAGTTATGGTGTGTACCTGATGGACGCTGCAGCCATCGCCCTGCTCTGGTTATCACTGAGCGGCCTATGGGTATGGAGCAGCCGCCGCAGGAAGATGCGCAAGAAGAAACATTACCGGAAGCATCATAGAAATTAAAAACAATTCTCACCGCGGAGACGCTGAGAAAACATTGTTTTTATCTGTCATCCTGAGCGATGGCGAAAGAGCTTAATAATTAAATATGCCACAAAGCCTACAAGTAACAATGTAGGTCGGGCATTGCCCGACAAAACACAGCCAATAGATATACCGTGATGGTGGGCAATGCCCACCCTACGAAAACTTACAAGCTTTTCTCCGCGCCTCTGCGGTAAAAAACCTTTTAAGTTGTCGCTTTAGTCTGAATCGAAGGCCAGGAATGAATCACTGCCTGTATCAGCGTGGCCAGCGGTATCGCGAAAAACACACCCCACACGCCCCACAGACCACCGAAGAAAAGTACTGCGATAATAATCGCTGCCGGGTGCATGTTCACCACTTCAGAAAATAACAGCGGTACCAGTATATTGCCATCCATAAACTGCACCACGAGGTATGCCACCATCAGATAGACAAAGTCACTGGTGCCTCCCCACTGGAACCAGGCGATCATCGCTACGGGGATGGTTACCGCAACAGCGCCGACGTACGGAATAATAACGGACAGCCCGACCAGTAAACTCATGGTCGCGGCGTAATTCATGCCCATAACTTTTAAAGGAATAAATGTTGCTATACCAACGATGACAACTTCCAGTAATTTTCCGCGTATGTAATTGCCCATTTTTGCGTCAACTTCTTTCCACACGGAATAAGCAAGACCACGATCTTCGGGCAAGAAACGTCTGAACCAGTCTAATATTTCTGTTTTGTCTTTTAGCAGAAAAAACACCAGTAACGGAACAACCACCAGGTATACCATCACCGTAAATACATCGACGACTGATGACAACGATACTGAAACCAGCTTCTGTCCGACACTGACCAGTTCGGTTGAGAAGCTACCAAGCATCTTTTCAATTTCCTGGTCAGCAAAAACAGGGTATCGTTCAGGGACTGTCAGTATCAGTTGTTGAATCTTGTCCAAAATATGCGGAAAGTCGGTAATCAGCTGTGATAACTGGCTTATGACCAGAGGCACCAGTCCAAATAAAATCAGTGCCAGTGCAGTAATAAACAAGGTGTAACTAAGCAAAAATGCAGCAAAGCGCGGCATGCCCAGTTTATTAAACCGGCAGACAAGACCTTCTAAAACATAAGCAATAATAATACCGGCTAAAACCGGCGTAAGGATACTGCCCCAGTACAATACCAGTATTGCACCTAATACCAGGATAGAGATAAGTATGATGGCCTGCGGGTCAGAGAAATGTTTCTCGAACCAGTTTTTGATTACACCGATCATTCGCTATCCTGCTTAGTATCCTGTAATAACTTCTTGTAGGCATCATCAAACAAGATTTCCATCTCATCGATCACTTCGATCACATCACGGCCTTTCACCATGTGATCCGTCATCAACTCGGATGCGGCTGAAAAAACCGTCATGCTCTCGACCATATGATATTTAATTTTAAGTCTTTTTACTGCACCTACCACGCTCTCTTCCTGCGGACGAGGTACATCATCAGGCGCTGGTATCTCTTTAGATACAGGTTCTGCTTTGGCATATAAAAAATCGGCAAAATCGCACAGACTGAGTTTTCGTTCATCATCCATGGATTCATAAAGGTCGATCAATGCCTTGCTGTCTTTAATCTGGCTATCTTTGATCTGGCTATCTTTGATCTGGCTATCTTTGATCTGGCTATCAGTACTCATACATATCTTCTTTTTGTGTTCTTCTCTTCGACAGGCTGCTCAGGCCATTTTCTTGCAAAATTCCTGGGCAAATCCAAGCAGCTCATCGGCGGCGCGTGACTTGAACTTATAACGCTGCCTGACAAATGAAAACGGACGTTCCAGTTTTGGTGATAGCTCGACAGCCGTCAATGTACCGAGGCGCAATTCTTTATCGATACTGGCGCGAGATACGATCGAGATACCCATGCCCGCCTCGACTGCCCCTTTGATCGCCTCCGGGCTGCTCAGCTCGAAACAGACGTTTAAGATGCCATCCGGATTCTGCTGCTCCACATAATTGGTAATCGCTTCCTGCGTCCCTGAACCACTCTCACGACAGATGAACGGATGCCCCAAGATGTCCTTTACATGCAGTGTCGGTTCTTTTGCCAGCTTATGGCTGTTTGGCATGATCACCACGAGCTGGTCGACACGGCACTGTTCGACGATTAAATTCTTGTTATTTACCGAACCTTCAACGATAGCCAGATCCACCACGTTATTTTCTACCATGGCGATGATGTCTTCTGAATTTGACTCTTTCAGACTGATAGTAACATCGGGGAATTTGCCCTTAAATTCACCGATTAACAAGGGCAGCATATACTCCGCAATCGTGGTACTGGCACCAAGCGAAACACCACCACTGACGTCACCGGTCATCTCGGTAATGCTGTGATTCATATCATCGTATAACTTGAGGATACGATCAGCGTACATATAGACCTGTTTGCCCGCCTCAGTCAGCGTCACTTTGTTATGCGTGCGATCGAACAGACGGGTATTAAAATTGTCCTCTAACTGGCGGATCTGAAAGGTTACCGCTGGCTGCGTCATATGCAGTTGTTCGCCCGCCTTGGTAAAGTTAAGCAGGCGTGCAACAGTGTGGAATATTTTTAATCGACGATCAGCCATAATTTTTTGTTCTATATAATCGTGAAACAGGCATTAATCATTTCACCAGATACTGCATCAATATTGATTTTATTGTGATTTACGACTATTTTAACATCACAGGCTATTCAATGGGTAAAATACAAACCATGCGCAATAAAAGACTCATCTCAAGCATTTTTATAGCATCATTCTGCTTATTAGTTCACTCATCCCTGTACGCTGGCGTATATAAGTGGGTTGATGAAAAGGGCCAGGTGCATTATGGCGAACATCCCGGCAATACCGGTGCTGAAAAAGTCACCATTCGTCAGAATGAAACCACAAAACCTCGCCCTGTCGACAAAGCTGAAGAAACCGACAAATCTGATAAAAAAGACAAAGATCAGCAAGCTGAGGCACCTATGGTAGAAATAGAACCCAGCAAAAAAGAAAAGCGCAAATACTG
>JADFWF010000075.1 GCA_015222965.1 Pseudomonadota bacterium
AGTGGAAAATTTTCACCGGTCGCAGAAAAAGATCTGATCGCTCGCCCGCAGAAGCTGGCCGACGTGCATTATAAAACATGGCGTATCGCCGGCATGGATCATATCGTCATCGGCAGTGTAAACAAACAGGCTGATGGTACCTATCAGGTACAGTTTCGACTGATTGATATATTAAAGGCCAAACAGGTGCTGGGTTATAACTTTACTGCGACGGATAAAACCCTGCGCGGCGTGGCGCATCAGATCAGTGATTATATATTTACTCAGATTACCGGCTTGCCGGGTGCGTTCAGCACACGTATCGCCTATGTCACATTAAAGCGTGATAAAAACACTTATAAATCGCGCTTACAGGTATCGGACACAGATGGTTATGACCCGCAAACTTTGCTGACATCAGATGAGCCCATCATGTCGCCTGTCTGGTCGCCGGATGGCTCTCAGCTGGCTTACGTTTCTTTTGAAAGCGGTCAGGCAGAAATCTTTACCCACAATATTTTAACCGGCGTCAGAAAAAGCCGTTCTAAGTATAAAGGACTAAATGGTTCACCCTCCTGGTCACCGGATGGCAAAAAGCTTGTGATGACCCTGTCAAAAGATGGTAATCCTGATATTTATATTTTAAACCTGGCGGATAAAAAATTACAGCGTGTTACCAATCACTGGTCGATCGATACGGAAGCGGTCTGGTCGCCTGACGGTAAGTCGGTAATATACACTTCAAGCCGCAGCGGTAAACCACAACTTTACCGACAGTCAGTGACTGGCAAGTCAAAACCGGAGAGGCTGACCTATGAAGGCGGTTATAATGCCAGTGCCAGTATCTCAGCCGATGGCAAGTCCGTTGCTTACGTGCATGGTGAAGGTAACATCTACCGCATCGCAGTATTAGAACTGGCTACAAAATCATCCAGGATATTGACCGATGGCCCACTTGATGAGTCACCAGTCTATGCACCTAACAACAGTATGATTCTGTTTGCATCGCAGGAAAAGCGTCAGGCAGTTTTAGCAGCGGTATCTGTTGATGGTCGTCAAAAACAGCGGCTGGCGTTTACTGATGGTGAAGTCAGAGAGCCTTCATGGGCTGCGGTTCGCCACTGATCTGTGTGATCAGGTGAAAGTTTATAAATGAGAAAAAATAGAGAACTGAACAAAATAACAACGAGGTTTTTTTAGATGAAAAAATTATTTCTTATATCGGTGCTGGCACTTACTATCACTGCCTGCGGAGAAGCGGTAAAACCTGATGATGAGACCACAGCTGATAACACTGCTGTTGGCTCAGATGCTGGCGGCGCTACTGCGGGTGGCATAGGCTCAGGTGCTGGTGATGGTGGTACTGCTTTAGAAGGCGGTAAGCTGGTGTCGTATGAAAAAAATGCGATCAACGATCCGAACAACGTACTGTCTGAAAAGGTAGTCTACTTTTCGTACGACAGTAACTCTGTTGGAGATGATTATATTGAACTGGTCAAGCACCATGGCAAATATCTTTCATTTAATGCCAATGCCAGTGTTCGATTAGAAGGCCATGCTGATGAACGTGGTACCCGCGAGTATAATGTTGCTCTGGCTGAGAGACGTGCGCAATCGGTCAAGCAGTTGATGTTGTATGAAGGTGCAGGCAATGACCAGATATCTATCATCAGTTACGGTGAAGAGAAGCCTGTCGCTTTTGGCCATGATGATGAATCGATGAGCTTGAATCGTCGCGTTGAGATTGTTTATTAATAATCGACGGCAATATCGGCCGGTTTGAGATACAATATTCGGCTTTAATTAGATTTTTGACTCTGGGCATTTATAGAAATGAAAAACGAGATTATAAAAACTAGCCTGCTGGCCTGTGGATTACTTGCTTCTGCCAATGTTCTGGCCGTAGACAGCAGTCTTGCCGGTCTTAGCGATAAGCAGCGGGTCGAGAGACTCGAGCGCCTGATGAGTTCGGATGTGCTGCGTGAGCAGACGCAAACCATGCAATCTATGCGTGAAGAGATTGCTTCCTTGCGTGAACTGGTCGAGCAGCAGGAATATGAACTTGAAAGCATGAAGCAGCGTCAGCGTAATCTCTATCTCGATATGGATCGGCGGATAAATAATGCAGAGGCCGGCGGGCGTAACAGTGTAAGAGTTGCTGCGCCCGTGCCGCCACCTAACACTTCATCGTCGAAGACTGTAGCACCGGTCGTCATTGCTGGTGATACAGATGGGCAGGCGGCGTATTCAGAGGCTTTTGCATTATTGAAAGAAGGTCAGTATGGGCAATCAATCAGTGCTTTCGAAAAGTTTAAGGTTAACTATCCAAACAGCAAATATGCTGACAATGCGCAGTATTGGTTGGGTGAAGCGAATTATGTGTCGCGAGACTATAAAAGAGCGCTAGCTGACTTTCAGCAACTGATCTCTCAGTACCCGGAGAGTTCGAAAAATCCCGGTGCGCGTCTGAAGATAGGTTATGTTTATTTTGAATTAAAGAACTGGTCTGCCTCGCGCGAAGCATTACAGCAGGTCATAACTTTATACCCGGATACCACGGTTGCTAAGAAGGCAAACGAGCGTTTGCAGCGTATGAAGCGCGAAGGGCACTAGATATCTGATACCACTACACCCATGGCAAAACAGTCTGAACAGGCAGCGCGTCTAAAGATCACTGAAATATTTTATTCATTGCAGGGAGAGGCGCGCAATGTAGGCTTGCCAACCGTTTTTGTTCGCCTTACAGGCTGTCCATTACGGTGTGCATATTGCGATACGGCCTACGCATTCACTGGTGGCGAGTGGATGGACACTGCGTCCATCATGGATGAGGTTAAGCGGTACAAAACTACGCATATTACGGTTACCGGTGGTGAGCCCCTGGCGCAGAAGGGTTGTATCGAGCTCCTCAAGCAGCTCTGTGATGCGGGCTACGATGTTACCTTAGAGACTAGCGGCGCGATACTGCTAGATAGTATCGATGAGCGTGTCATCAAGATACTTGATGTTAAAACACCTGCTTCAAATGAAGACAGTAAAAACAAGTTTGAAAATTTTTCATTGCTAACTGCAGAGGATCAGATCAAGTTTGTCATCTGTGATGAAAAGGATTACCTCTGGAGCAAACAGTTTATCGAACAGCACCAGCTTGGCGATATATGTGAAATTTTATTCTCGCCCAGCCATGATCAATTAGATTCAACAGTACTGGCTGATTGGGTGCTGCGAGACCAGCTTAAAGTCAGGTTCCAGGTTCAGCTACATAAATACCTCTGGGGTGACAAGCCTGGTGTTTGAGCGTTCTGAGATAGCCCATGTCTAGTAACAAATCGATTAAAAATAAGCCAGCCAAAGCGATCGTGCTGTTATCAGGCGGTCTTGATTCGGCCACTGTCCTGGCAATAGCCAGTCAAAAGTTTGACTGTCATGCTCTCAGTTTTGATTATGCTCAACGCAGTATGTCCGAGCTCAATGCTGCGCAACAATTGGCAGAGGCCTATTCTGCCAGTTTTCAGCTCATACATATCGATAAAGGTGTAATGGCGGGGTCGGCTCTAACAGACGAAAACATCGCGGTCCCTGATTATGATGTTGACGTAGAAAGTATTCCTGTGACTTATGTTCCGGCAAGAAATACCCTGTTTTTATCGCATGCCCTGGCTGTCGCCGAGGTCATGTCGTCGCAAGACATCTTCATCGGCGTTAATGCTGTTGATTATTCGGGTTATCCTGATTGCCGTTCTGAATTTATCCGCGCATATGAAAATATGGCGAATCTGGCTACGAAAGCGGGTGTTGAGGGGCGTCAGCTGACCATACACACCCCGCTAATCGATAAAAGTAAATCTGAGATCATTCGCATGGGCAATAATCTCGCGGTCGACTATGGGCTGACAGTGTCCTGTTATCAGGCGAATGCTGAGGGTGAAGCCTGTGGTAGCTGCGACTCTTGCCAATTGCGCCGTAAAGGATTTGAGGAAGTAGGGGTTTTAGATCCGACTCGCTATTTTTAGTGGCTTTCTTGCGGGATAATATTGTTTTTAGGCGCAACTCCATGTATTATTCGCGCCTTCGTTATGAATTGTAATGTAAGGCAATTTAAGACGTTGCAAAGAAATATGGGCCGTTAGCTCAGTTGGTAGAGCACCGGACTTTTAATCCGATGGTCGAGCGTTCAAGTCGCTCACGGCCCACCATA
>JADFWF010000368.1 GCA_015222965.1 Pseudomonadota bacterium
AAACCGCTGAAACAATCTAAAAAGCCTTTGATAAATGAAAACACGATTAGTTACCAATGAAAAATGAAAAATGAAAAGTGAAAAATGTAATAGCAGAAAACATAAAAGATTAACTCGCTTTATATCCCTGTCTGGCTAATAGGGCGCTGCCATAACTGGCTTCGCTGTGAACGGCGTTTGATATTTTAAAACCAGTGATGTGTTCACGGATTTGTTTCCATGCCGGATTCTTATGTCCGCCGCCTGCGGTGAAAATCCTTTTTGGTGTGGCTGCACCAAGATCTGTAAGTTTTTTATAGGCATCCGCTTCAATTCTGGCGATGCCTTCCAGCAGTCCTTGAAAAAACTCTATATCTGATGCTGGCCGGGGGGTGATTCTACTTTGTTTATGACAGTCGTTGTCAGGAAAACGTTCGCCTGTGGCTGGTAATGGATAATAATCTAACCCGGTTGGTTGTTCGGGTTTTAGATCAGGCATCATTTCGTCCAGCTGCACTGGTGTGAAATGCTGCAGCAGAACAGCGCCACCGGAGTTAGAAGCGCCGCCGACTAACCAGTGATCGTTCAGCCGGTGGCTGTAAATACCGTATTCAGGGTTAAAAATCGGTTTATCTGAAAAAAGTTTTATCACCAGCGTGCTGCCAAGAGAGGTGACTGCATCACCGAGCTGGTTTGCGCCTGTCGCCAGCGTAGCAGCGATACTGTCTGTGGTACCTGCGACCACGATACAGTTCTCATCCAGTTTATATTTTTTTATCAGGTCGGATGTGACCTTGCCGATGTTTGTACCGGGCGCAACGATGTGTGGCAATAGCGCCTCTGGCAAAATAGCGTTTTCATTATTGCTAAAGAGCCAGTTTGGCCATTGTTGATTGATACTGTCATAACCCAGCTTCAGGCAATTGTTTTCATCACTGACGCCATACCTGCTAGTGAGCGAAGAGGCCAGCCAGTCTGCCTGGTGACAGAAAATTTCTGTTTGTGGATATTTCTCCAGCAGCTTCAGTGCTTTCGCCAGAGATGAACTCGCGCCATGCACAGCGCTTGCAGCGGGTGCAAAACGGCTAATGATCTCGGCCTGTTTCTGACTTTGCTGATCGTTGTACATCAGCGCCTGCGAGAGGGCGATGCCGTCTTTTTTACAGGCGAGCAGTGAGCTCGAGGTGCCGTCGATCGAAATAGCGCTGATGCGGTAGTTACCGTCCAGCTTATCGAGTTTATTGCTTGTTTCGATGAGCAACTTGTCGAGCAGTATTAACCAGTCGTTCGGGTCTTGTTCGTTTTTATCAGCAACAGGAAGTTGGCTTTCAAAAGCCATGTGGTGGCAGATGAGCTCCTGCTCATCTGTATTGATACAACTCGCTCGAATACCTGTCGTACCGATATCAATTCCGAGAAATGCTGTAGAGATCACTGATTAAGGCAGTGAAACCACGGCTGGCGCGGCCCAGTCAGGATTCTTGTGTTCGGCTACTACGGTGGTGTAAACGCCGCCACGAACATTAAATTCAGCCGTCAGGCGCATGAATCGAGGGTCGCAGGCCTTGACCAGATCGGACAGTATCTCGTTGGTAACGGCTTCATGAAAAGCACCTTCATCACGAAATGACCAGATGTACATCTTTAACGATTTCAGCTCGATACAGTTTTTTTCCGGCACATATTCCAGATCCAGCGTAGCAAAGTCCGGCTGCCCGGTTTTTGGGCACAGGCAGGTAAATTCCGGTAGGCGAATACGGATGGTGTAATCACGTTCCGGTGTTGGATTGTCAAATGTTTCCAGTTCTTTTGATGGTTTGGTCGACATGGCTTATCTCTATCTGGTGCCAGAGATTCTCTGGCTGCAAAGTAAGCCGGCATTATACAGAAAAACGCTAAAATTTTTATATTATTGATAACTAATATTATGGTTGATTAATGTTTCGCCTGTAATGAATTCAGCAGCTTACATCCACTAGTTCAACAGCGAATAAATGTTAAAAAATTTAACTGTAAAAGATGCCCAATTCGCTCTTAAAAAGCGTGGCCAGTCATGTAAACTACGCCAGATAATTATAAAAAAGCAGTAACCATGCCCCTAACCGAACACCTAAAAAGAATAAAAGCATAATGCGTTTAAGCAAGATTAAACTCTCTGGTTTTAAGTCCTTCGTCGATTCGACCACCATTAATTTCCCCAGTAATTTGACTGGCATCGTGGGTCCCAATGGTTGTGGTAAGTCCAATACCATCGATGCTGTGCGTTGGGTGATGGGCGAATCATCTGCCAAACACCTGCGTGGTGCATCGATGGACGATGTCATTTTTAATGGTTCATCTGCCAGAAAACCGATTGATACAGCGGCGGTTGAGCTGATGTTTGATAACAGCGAAGGCAAGCTGGGCGGGCAATATGCGAATTATGCTGAAATTTCCGTCAAACGTCAGGTGACACGCGAAGGCGGTTCAAAATACAGTTTAAATGGCACCCGTTGCCGGCGACGTGATGTTGCTGATCTTTTCCTGGGTACAGGTCTTGGCCCTCGCAGTTATGCCATCATCGAACAGGGCATGATCTCCAGGCTGATCGAGGCCAAACCAGAAGAGTTGCGTACTTTTCTTGAAGAGGCTGCCGGCATTTCAAAATACAAGGAGCGCCGCCGTGAAACGGAGACCCGTATCCGGCACACCCGTGAGAACCTTGACCGGCTTTCAGACCTGCGTGAAGAGATAGAGAAACAACTGGCGAGGCTGCAACGTCAGAGTCGCAGTGCTGAGCGATATAAAGAATTAAAACAGGATGAGCGTGAACTGAAAGCAGAGCATCTGACACTGCATTGGCGAGAGCTTAAAACCGAGCTTGATACCCGTGATAAAGATATACAGGGTACCGAGACATCGCTTGAGCAGGTGATCGCTGAACAGCGTTCGACCGAATCAAACATCGAGTCAAATCGTCAGCAGGGCACAGAATCTAACGAAGTGCTGAATAATGTGCAGGCGGAATATTATCGACTGGGCGCTGATATCTCTGCAAAAGAGCAGAATATAAAACATCAGCAGGATCTGTTGCAGCGCCAGCAAACCGATCTCGAACAGATCGAAATAGCCCTGGTTGACGCAACCCAGGCGATACAGTCAGACAATAAGGATATAGAAGAATTCAAGAATAATCTGGCAGATGAAGAACCGCAACTGCTGGTGTTGAAAACGCAGGAAGAAGAAAGCACCGCTTCATTCCAACAATCGGAACAGGCGATGCAGAGCTGGCAGCTGCAGTGGGATGAGAGTAACCAGCGTTATTCTGCAGAAAGCCAGAAAGCGCAGATCGAACGTTCACGTATGGAACAGCTCGAGCGTCACGTTACGCAGCTGCAACAACGGCTGCAGAAAATCGATGTTGAGAAACAGGCACTGCGCGGTGAAAACCTGGAAGAGCAGATCTCAGATCTGAATGTGCTGTTGAAGAAATCCACAGACGAAAAAGAAAGCAACGAGCAGCAATTGTCGGATGCTATCTCTCAGATCAGAGAAACCCGTGAAAAGATTTCCGCCGTCGAACAGCAGTCAGCAGACGTGCGCAGAAAAGTTCACCAGTATCAGGGCAGTTTGTCTTCGATGGAAGCATTGCAGGAAGCGGCGCTGGGTAAAACAGATAAAGCAGCACAGCAATGGCTGGAAAAAAGTGGCATCAATAAAAATGCACGTTTTGCAGAACAGCTTGATGTAAAAGATGGCTGGGAGCTGGCTGTAGAAACGGTGCTGGGTGACACGCTGGAAGCAGTCTGTGTCGACAGTATCGATCAGTTTTCATCGGCGCTTAACAGCCTGGAAAACAGCAATGTTTCATTGATCGAAAAGGCCGGGACTGGCGCTTCGGCTAATGCGACTGCGGGTATGTTGCTCGAGCAGGTTTCGTCTGCCGTTGAGTTGAGCCAGTTCCTGCATGGTATCCGCTGTACAGAGACTTTAGAGGATGCCTTAAAGATTCGCCACTCACTGGCTTTTGATGAGAGCATTATTACAAAAGATGGTGTCTGGTTAGGCTCGAACTGGTTGCGTATCAGCCGTGACACAGATGCCAGTACCGGCGTTCTGGCACGCGAAAACAGTATCCGCGAATGTCAGCAGCAGCTGAGTGATCTGGAGACTAATGCAGAAAAGATCAACGCTGAATTAACTGATCTGCGCAGTAAGCTGCAGAGCAAAGAGCAGCAGCGTGAAGAAATTCAGGTACTGTTAAATACTATTCATTCTCGCCTGAACGAAATCAAAGCGCAGATTACTGCACGCGAATCCCGTCATGAGCATATTACCAGCCGTGGCAAAGACCTTGATGCAGAGCTTGAAGAAACGCAGAATTTGATCAGCAGTGATGAAGCAGATATAGCGTCAGCAACAAAGAGCCGAAACGCGGCACTTGAAAATGCTGAAAAAATGGAGTCAGACAGAAAGCTATTGCAGGGACAGCGAGAAGAACTGCAGCAGGAGCTGCAGCAGCACAGAACTAACTTGCAGCAACACCGCGAACAGTCTCATCAGCTGGCTATCCGCGTCGAAGGTTTGAAAACACGCCTCAGTGGTCTGCAGCATAATATCCAGCGCATGGAACAGGCGCAGACTGCACAGTTACAGCGTAAACAGGAACTGGAAGTCTTATTGTCCGAATCAACGCAGCCGACAGAGCAACTGGAAGCTGAGTTAAAAGTTTTACTGGAACAGCGATTAAAGACAGAAGAGGCGTTAACAGAAGCCAGACGCAAAGTCGAAGGTATCAACCATACTTTGAGAACACTCGAGCAGCAGCGCAGTGAGTTTGAGCAGAAATCACAAGCAGTTCGCGGCAAACTGGAAAAATTACGACTCGACAGCCAGGAAACACGGGTCCGCAGTAAGACCACGCTTGAGCAGTTAGCCGAAACCGGTTTTGAATTAGAAGCGGTACTGGCAACACTGAGTGAACTGGAAACAGAAAATGATCCGGCGACCAGTAAACAATGGGAAACGCGGCTGGCAGAAGTTGCACAGAAAATTTCACGTCTCGGGCCGATTAATCTGGCAGCAATCGATGAGTACAAAGAGCAGCTGCAGCGTAAAGAATACCTTGATGAGCAGGACCGGGACGTTACTGCAGCACTGGATATCTTAGAGCAGGCTATCGCCAAGATCGATAAGGAAACGCGTACACGATTTAAAGATACATTTGATCATGTGAATTCACGTATCAAGGAAATGTTCCCTAAATTATTTGGTGGCGGTATCGCTTATCTTGAGATGACCGGCGATGACCTATTGAGTACTGGTGTTTCTATCATGGCGAGACCACCGGGTAAACGCATCTCAAACATTCACCTGATGTCTGGTGGTGAAAAAGCATTGACCGCAGTGGCACTGGTTTTCGCCATCTTCGAATTGAATCCTGCGCCTTTCTGTATGCTCGATGAGGTTGATGCGCCGCTTGACGAAGCCAATGTCGGCCGCTTCTGCCAGTTGGTAAAAGAGATGTCTTCACGGGTGCAGTTTATTTTCATCACACATAACAAGACCACGATGGAAATGTCAGAACACCTCAGTGGTGTGACCATGCGCGAATCAGGTGTATCCCGCCTGGTATCTGTCGATGTAGCTGAAGCTGCGACTATGGCGGGCGTAGGAGCATAAGCTGGTGGAATCACTGCGATGGATCTTGCTGGCCGTAGGTATTGCATTTGTAGTTGTGATCTATCTCCTGGGTCGAAGTCGCCGCCAACGTAATCATTCGATGATTGATGAGCTGGAAGATGACTTGCCGGAATTTTCTGCAAGGAGCCTGGACGATGTAGATGAGGGTGTAGGGCAGGTAAGAATTATTACTCGCTCTGAATCGGAAACGGGTGAAAGCGATGTTTCATCTCCGGGTGTTTCAGCAGAAGGTGGACGGCAGGCAAATTCTTCAGAAACGGGTACAGAAAACGTAGCGGAAGATGTGCAGGAAGATGAGCATGAAGATGATAGGGCAGATAAAAACAGAGTAAACGATATTATCGTTTTGTATATTCTTCCCAAGCCTGATCTTTCTTTAATTGGTTCGCAGATAAACAGCTCAGCCCAGGCAATGGGGCTGAAATTTGGTGAGATGAATATCTTTCATTACATGGATGGAAACCGCAGCGTTTTCAGTCTGGCCAATATGTTGGAGCCCGGTTCTTTTGATGCCGACACTATCCATGAATTAAAAACAACGGGTTTAACTGTTTTTATGCAGATTCAGGGTGATGATCCGCTTGATGACCTGACTGAGATGTTGCAACGCAGTTATCAGATGGCGGGTTTGCTCGATGCACGATTGTGTAACCATAAACGTGAGCCATTGACTGAACAGGATGCCGAAAATTACCGTACTCAGGTGAGTGAATTTGTTGCTGCTTCAACACCTGAACTTTCCAGCGAAACATAAAAATACAATATTACCGCAGAGACGCAGAGAAAACAAGCTATCTGCGATAAACGTCCTGTAGTATGGCTGCTTTCAGTAAAGTCTAAAATGATGCGCTTGTCATTGGGCTGTAATACTAAGTAATAACAAAAAGTGTTTAACTTTCTATCACTAACTGTTCGTAATATTTAATATTTTTCTCTGCGCCTCTGCGCCTCTGCGGTAAAAAAAAATAAATAATGCCAGCGTCAATAGAAAAACAAGTCGAAAAGTTACGCGAACAGCTTCGATACCATTCCTATCAATATTACGTTTTAGACGATCCTGATATCCCCGATGCAGAATTTGATCGACTATATAAACAGTTGCTCGTTCTGGAAGAAAAACATCCTGATCTCATTACCGTAGATTCGCCGACGCAACGTGTCGGTTCGACACCATTAACAGCATTTAATCAGATACAGCATCAGATGCCTATGCTGTCGCTGGATAACGTTTTTAATGAGGAAGACCTACAGGCGTTTAACCAGCGTATCCAGGACAGGTTAAAGATTAGTGATGAGATCGAATACACCGCGGAACCAAAACTCGATGGTCTGGCCATCAGCCTGCGATACGAAGATGGTGTGCTGATCTATGCAGCGACGCGTGGTGACGGTGCTACCGGTGAAAATGTCACGCAAAACATTCGTACCATGCAATCAGTGCCGTTGCGGTTATTGGGTAATAACTTCCCGCAGGTGTTAGAAGTGCGTGGTGAAGTTTTTATGCCAAAAACCGGCTTTGAAAAATTAAACAGGCTGGCGAGACAGAACGACGAAAAAGAATTTGCTAATCCACGCAATGCAGCAGCAGGTAGTCTGCGTCAGTTAGACCCGGAGGTGACTGCTAAACGTCCGCTGAGTTTATACTGTTATTCTACAGGTGTGGTTGAGGGTGGATCACTGGCTGATACGCACTATGAAATTCTTCAGCAGCTAAAAGGTTTTGGTCTGCCGGTCTGCAATGAAATTAAATGTCTGCACGGTGTTAAAGCCTGTCTGGCATATTACCAGGATATATCAGATAGACGTGATGAACTGCCATACGACATCGATGGTATCGTCTACAAGGTTAATGCAATCGAACTGCAGCAGCGGATGGGTTTTGTCGCGCGTGCGCCACGTTGGGCGATAGCGCATAAATTTCCTGCACAGGAAGAGATAAGCAGGATTATTGAAGTCGATTTTCAGGTGGGCCGTACCGGTGCTATTACACCCGTGGCTCGCCTCGAGCCGGTATTCGTTGGTGGTGTCACGGTAAGTAATGCTACCCTGCATAATATGGATGAGATCCGCCGTAAGGATGTACGTGTCGGAGATCGGGTGATCGTGCGTCGTGCCGGTGATGTGATTCCTGAGGTTGCACGCGTGGTTCCGGGTTCCAGAAAAAAATCACTGCCTGAAATACAGATGTTGACTAGCTGTCCGGTTTGCCAGTCGGCCATCGAACAGATCGAAGGTGAAGCGATCGCACGCTGTACCGGCGGCTTGTATTGCCAGGCGCAACGCGCGGAAGCGATCAAGCATTTTGCTTCACGCAAAGCCATGGACATCGATGGTCTGGGTGACAAACTTGTCGAACAGCTGGTTGATGAAGATCTGATTCATACTCCGGCTGATCTCTATCAGCTGTCGATTGAAGCATTGGCATCGTTAGAGCGCATGGCCAAAAAATCGGCGACCAACCTGGTGAACGCACTGGAGAGCAGCAAACATCCTGCACTGTCACGTTTCATCTATGCGCTGGGTATACGTGAGGTAGGTGAAACCACGGCAATGAACCTCGCAAATGAATTTAAAACCCTGTCTGCGATACAAAAATCCGAGTTTGAGCAACTGCTCGAAGTACAGGATATCGGTCCGATCGTTGCCCAGCATATCGTGAATTTTTTTCAGCAGCCGCATAACCTGGATGTGATTGAACAACTGTTATCTGCGGGTATTGAAGTACAGGATGTAAAACAGCTGGCAGCAGATAAACGATTAGACAGTAATTTTTTTGGGAAAACGGTAGTTATTACAGGAACGTTGCCAATCATGTCTCGTGATGAGGCAAAAGATAAACTACTTGCGGTCGGTGCGAAGGTGACGGGCAGTGTATCAGCTAAAACAGATTATCTGCTTGCGGGTGATAAAGCCGGCTCGAAGTTAACAAAAGCAGAAAAACTGGGAGTGCAGGTGATCGATGAAGCGACTATGCTAACGCTGTTAAATAAGTAGTTTTTATATATCTAGCTGAAAGGCAGGAAACGGCCAGGAGGAGAAGTTGGCAGTTGGCAGTCATCAGTTGGCAGTAAAAGCAAAACCATCGTCTGCGCCGCTGTGAACTCAAGTTCTTAGTCTTTTTGTTTTTAACTGATGACTGCCAACTGCAAACTGCCAACTTCTCTTAAGGCTCAAGAGCAGATATCTAAACCTATAGTATCAAAGGTTATTATTAGCCGTTTTTAGTTTTTTTTAAAGGGTGCTGGTTCAGGTAGGCTTCAAGACCGGGGAAGTTTTTTGTACCGTAGTTTTCAGGTGGTCTGCGGCGTAACAGGCTGAAATCATCGGTTTTTAGCACGTTTTTCAGGCGTGACTGGTTTCTGCCAAGGCCGTTGATGTAATGTTTTTCGCCTTCAAAATGCGCTATTTCATAGGCGTATACTTTATTAAAAAGATTGTTCAACCGGTTTTCGACTTCGATTTCATAAAAAGCCGGGGTTTTTTTCAGCAGGTCTTCACCAGACTCATAGAGTACGGTTTCATTGCCATGTTCATCGATTTTAACGGTCATGCCGCCAAGAACAAACTCAGGATATAAGCGGTCGCGGCATTTTTCCAGATAACATCGGTCTGACATCTGTGCGAGCAGGTCGGCAGTGCCCAGCATTTGACCTATCAGGTGCCATTTTTCATCGGGCAGGCGAATATGGTCAGGTGCAATTTCGTAACCTGTGTAATGCACCATGTTGGCAGCAAGTTGGGAATATTCACCCAGATTAACTTTGTGCAGGTAACGCTTCAGAAAATCGGCGCTTCGTGAAACGTGAACGGGTGTGTATTCTGCACCATTAAAATGACGGTGATCATGTTCGTGGCGCATGTAACCGGAATCGTGATACAGGGCGGTGATGATTGCGATAACGGCGCGCTCAGCACCGAGCCGTTTTTCTTTAGCGACACTACGCTCATGGCCGTTGATCAGTCTGGCCAGGGCCAGTGTCATATCCATGGAATGCTGCTTATCGTGGTAGAGAGTGTCGCAGGGTAAAAATGTAGAATAGTCACCTTCAAACAGTCGTTCGCAATCTTCAAATGCCTGTTTCAGGGCAGCCTCATTGAATTGATTGAATGCACTGCGAAATATCGTGCACACGGCTTCGCGGACACTATCGACATATGTCAGCTGTACGTCGTCCGTGATGTCATAGGTAGATCTTCTATCTCGCATGTAGGCTGACCGGAGAAAGGTTGATAATAGTTTTTATTGGCTCTCTTAGTTATAGACGAAAACAGCAGAAATGCACAGGCTTAACTGTGGATTTTGTGAACTGGTTCAAATAATTTTGAAATTGCTCAGAATATAGACCTGTTTTTGAAAATTAGTCTAAATCTCAACGACTTATCATGATTTTATTTTGATGTATGAGTGAAGCTGCCATCCCAGTCAGCTGACGGCGGGTTTTCACGGTAGTGCATGATACGATCGAGGTAGATCTTATATATTTTTCGATCCGGATCCAGCTGGCTCAAGCCGAAAATTTCCCGCTCTGCAGCATCCCAGTTTTGCGCTCGGTACTGCTTGATGCCGATATGGAATTGCTTGAGCAGTTTTCTTTCTGATTTATCGATACTTTCCAGTAAACCAAGCGGTTCGTAGATCGTTACCGGTTTGTCTTTGCCTTTTACCCGCACCCGGTCGAGCTCACGGTATTCGAATTCCGGCACTGAATGTCTGGTGAATTCACTAGTGATGATATCGACGCCGTATACTTTTGTCAGGCCTTCAAGACGGGACCCCAGATTCACTGCGTCGCCTAATATGGTGTAATCGACACGGAATTCAGAGCCTTTATTGCCGACGTTCATAATGCCGGTATTGACGCCAACGCCGACATAGATTTCAGGCCATTGCTTTTCGGAAAATTCTACACGCAAGGACTTCATGCGCTCAACGATACCGATGGCAGCAGTCAGCGCGTGCAGAGCATGCTGGTCATCTTCCAGAGGAGCGCCCCAGAAAGCCATCACAGCATCACCCATGTATTTGTCGATGGTGCCCCGGTCATCGTGTATCACTTTTGTGATCGGTGTCAAAAAGGCATTGATGTAATCGGTGAGTTCTTTCGGTTCAAGACTTTCAGAGATAGTGGTAAAACCACGAACATCTGAAAATAACACGGACATCTCACGCATCTCGCCATCGAGATTAATGTCTTCCATATTCATGCTCATTTCTTCTACCAGTTCTGGCGGAACATATTGGCCGAAAAGGTGGGCCAACTGACGTTTGCCGCGAGATTCGACAAAAAAACCGTAGGTCATCTGCAGTGCGAACAGCAAGATGACGAGCAACACCGGGGAGGCGATGGGCAGGACAAGCTGTGCGTTTGTCCATGCATAAAAATTACTGGCGATTAACAGGACGATACTGCCAAGTATTACCAGTGATGAATACAGGGCAGATAACATCGGCAGGGAAAAAGTAAGCAGTATGCCGATCAAGCTGATAACTATAAACTCATAACCTTTGGTGTAACCGGGTGCGTGTAATATGCGGCCATCGAGGATACCCTGGATAATATTGGCGTGTACTTCGACCCCCGGGTAGGCAGCTTCAAGCGGTATGGTCCTTAAATCGAGTAAGCCGGGTGCCGATGTGCCGAACAGTATTATTTTTCCGCTGAGTGTGTTTTTGTCGACTTTTTTATTTAATACGTCGATCGCAGATAAATATTCAAAACTTTTCTGTTTTCCGATATAGGGCACTAACACGCCTGACTCGTGGTCTACCGGGATAGCGATTTCGCCGATGGTTACCCATTCAAGAAACAGGTCGCCGCTATCTTCATTGGTTTCAACGACCATTTCGATTGCAGGCGAACCGGTTGCGGCCCTGGTAAGTGCCAGTGCCAGTGATTCATGCAGTTCATTTTTATATGTCTGCAGTAATGGTACCCGGCGGAAGACGCCGTCATCATCGAGTAGCGGGTTATTGAAAAAGCCGCCACTGAAGGCGCTCTGCTGTAACAGTTTCAGGTTTGCGGTATAACCCTCAGTTTTATTTATCGCCAGTTTTTTGAGTGTTTTTTTATCCAGTCGGGTAATCGGCTTAGGCAGTCCGCCTTTTATGGAATCTGTGTCCATCACAAAACCCATCACTGTTTTTCTGTCTTCTAAAGATTCAGAAAAGCGTTGGTCATGCTGGAGTGATGACATTACACGGTGGTATTCATCGATGAATTGTGGGTCATCTCGCAGCGAGCCGTTGGCCATTTCGTCCAGCAGTTTTGCACCTTCATCGATATCCTCTTCTGCAAAGACGATATCGTAGCCGATCGCTTTTATCTCATAGTGGTCAAACAGTACGTCATTGATTTTTGCCAGAATATTTCGGTTCCATGGCCATTGTCCGATTTCACCAAGGCTTTTTTCATCGATGTCGACGATGATAACTTGCTTGTCGACGTTCTCGGGCAGTGTGATCTTCAGGCGGGCATCGTAAGCCTGATTTTCGAGAGTGCTCAGGATGGGGAT
>JADFWF010000076.1 GCA_015222965.1 Pseudomonadota bacterium
CGTATCGTCATTTTCTTTACACAATATTTTTCAAACTCGACCAGAAATAATACCGAAGAAGAGATCAGAATAATGCGCAACCATATCTCGAAGTCGATTGCCGTAGTACCGAATAATAGCTGCATCGATTCAAGGTAGGTAAAACCTAACTGGAAAAAAACAAGTACTGCAATGGCTATCAACACATAACGATTACCTGTAAATCCTGACCAGTTAAATATAGAGGCATCAATATAACGAGAGTTAAATAAGTAAAATATCTCAAACATGACCAATGTATTAACAGCCACCGTGCGTGCGTGCTCGATACTCATACCACGCTCTATCTCCCAGAGAAAGTGGCCGAATGTTCCACTCATTAGAATGATAGAGACAAAGGCAATACGCCAGACCAGATAGGAGTTCAACATCGGTTCATGAGCAACACGTGGAAGACGTTGCATGACATTCTTTTCGGGCGGCTCAAATGCCAGTGACAACGCCAGGGTTACGGCCGTAACCATATTTACCCAGAGGATCTGCACTGGCGTTAACGGCAGCTGGTTAAAACCAAATAAAATAGCAGCAAGGATAATCAGCGCTTCCCCACCGTTGGTTGGCAGAATAAAAATAATAGCCTTTTTGAGGTTGTCATAAACCGTTCGCCCTTCTTCAACAGCATGAGCGATTGACGCAAAATTATCATCGGCCAATACCATTTCAGCAGCCTCTTTGGCCACATCTGTACCGTTGTGCCCCATGGCAGTACCCACGTCGGCACGTTTCAATGCCGGGGCATCATTCACACCATCTCCCGTCATTGCGACGATCAGACCATGTTCCTGCATAAGTCTGACTAAAAGTAACTTATGTTCAGGGTTAACACGCGCATACACATCAACATCTAACACTCTTTGTTGCAGTTCATCCTCATCCATCAGGTCCAGATCATGTCCGGTGAGTACATTATCGACATTAACGAGTTTAAGTTGCCGTGCAATGGCGAGCGCTGTAGCACCATGATCTCCGGTAATCATCTTTACCCGGATACCCGCTTCACCACATGTTTTGATCGCTTCGATAGCCTCATGGCGAGGTGGATCAATCAAGCCGAACATACCCAGCATATCCAGGTCATTTTCTACATCATCAAATGCTAGCTCGACCTGTTTATTACTTACCGACTTGATGGCAATGGCCAATACTCGCTGTCCTTGCTCTGCCATTTCTTCGATACGACTTAACCAGTAATCTCTATCTATTGGCTGATCACCGCAAACTGTTTTCTGATGTGTGCACATCTCCAATAATCGTTCAGGAGCGCCTTTAATAAAGATGAATGCATCACCAGTGTGGCTGTGATGCAGTGTCGCCATAAAGCGATGCTCGGATTCAAAAGGGATAAGGTCGGTACGCGGGTATTGTTTACCTTCAGCTTCGATATCTAACCCGGCCTTTAAACCTGATACTAACAACGCCCCTTCCATCGGATCACCATGAACCAGCCATTCACCTCCTTTTTGTTCTAGCGATGCATCATTACAAAGCACCGCTGCCAGTAATACCTCTTGCAAGATTGGCATCTCTTCTTGAAGTACATCCCTGTTCGACAGCGTTATCCCACCATGGGGATCGTAGCCCGTGCCACTAAGCTCAAACAGATTGTCGGCTGTAACAATCGTACGCACGGTCATCTCGTTGCGGGTCAGAGTGCCTGTTTTGTCTGTACAAATGACGGACACGGCACCCAGGGTTTCGACTGCAGGTAGTTTTCGGATAATCGCCTTACGCTGCGCCATACGTTGCACACCGATAGCCAGCGTGATGGTCATGATGGCGGGCAACCCCTCCGGTATCGCCGCTACCGCCAGGCTCACAGCAGCAAGAAACATATCAGCCATTGCATAATCCCGGACCAGTGAGCCGAAAGCAAAAGTAATAATAGCAACGCCCAGGATGGCCAGGGTGAGCCAGCGGCCAAACTGGGCCATCTGACGTAACAGCGGGGTCGTCACCGTCTCCACTTCCGACACCAGTGTGCTGATTCGCCCGATTTCGGTCTGTGCACCGGTTGCTGTCACCACACCGCTACCCTGGCCGTGGGTAACCAGTGTGCCCGAATAAGCCATACAACGATGATCACCGATCACGGTATCCTGCGCGACAGGCTCAGTGATCTTTTCTATCGGCATCGACTCACCTGTCAGGACCGACTCCTGAATCTGAAGCCCTTTTACACGGAACAACCTTAAATCTGCCGGCACCTTGTCGCCTGATTGCAATATGACGATATCACCAGTCACCAGCTCCTCAGCCCGGATCCTCATCTGCCGGCCATCGCGCATAACCATGGCGGTGGCAGACAGCATCTTTCGAATAGCTCTCAGAGCATTCTCAGCCTTGCCTTCCTGAATAAATCCAATGACAGCATTGAGAAAGACTACCGCTAGAATCACACTGGCATCTACCCAATGTCCCAGCATGGCGGTGACAGCGCTCGCCGCAATTAACACATAGATCAGTACATTATGAAACTGGTAGAAAAACCGCAGCAATGGACCGCGTGTTCTTGTTTCGGGAAGTCGGTTCGGCCCGTATTTGGCAAGTCTGCTATCCACCTCTTCTCTGGATAGGCCATCTGGTGTAGTAACAAAAAATTCCAGGGCTGTTTTAGTGCTTTGTGTATACCAGTATTTTGGTGCTGAATCCGGAGAATCTGACTGACCCTCCGGTTTGCTGAAAGTTTTAAGTGGTCGACGTGTGATTACAACGCCAACGACCGCCAGAATGACCAGCATCACAAGAATGATCAACCATTCGATGACCGTAATATCAAAGTTCATCATTTTGATCTCCTACTAACGGTATCACTCTTCACCAGGTTAAAAGACGTGATATTTATAAATAACAGTCTGCCAGTACTGATAGCTAAACGATCAATATAGAGGTCGATCATATCTTGTTGCCAAAAAAGAGAATTATCGCCACTGTTATTATGGCGATAGTCAATGTTCGTAACCCTGACCATAACCAGAAGGTTTTACTGATTTTCCCCAGGAATACGCCAAGCAGAAAAACACATATCAGCGCTACGGCAATAGAGTTAATAAAAGGTGATAAAGGTAATACATAGCCTTGTTCGGCAACAAATAAGGGTAATATGATCAGTAGAGATAGCAGTAGAGGTGATAGCCCATTGACCAGGGCCACAAGTATCGGCAAATACCGGCTTGCTCTCCCATAATCACTTTCTTTTAGATCATTCACCAGGGCCTGTTCTAATTCACGTAACTCTTTTTCACGCTCTGCTTTCTCACTGAGGTAAGCGCTGCTTAGGCCGCTTATGAACAGTGCAACGGCAGCGCCCAGACAGGCGCTGATTGCCACCGATAGTTCAGCCATTCCACTTGCATAGAAACCAGTAATCATACCCAGCATGGTTAATGCACCATCAAAACCATTGGTAACCAGATAACGCCGTGCGATACTCCGGGCTCGAAGGATATGCAGCATCAGATGTTTCTTTTTCTTGATGATCATATGAGGGTGGCCTGTCGAGTTAAGTTCAACCAGGTAAGGCACAATCGGCGCTGTACATGCTTATGAAATTTTCACCTTCATTTAACTGTATATAAGAAGCCTGTGAACTTATGCTTGCTCAGTCCCATACACTTCGACTTCATCGATACTATGAACAGAAGCACCCATTTTTTCGATAGCTTCTTTTATAGTGTCAAAATGTATATCCGCACCTTCGATAGTCACTATTGTGCTTTCAGTGTTTTTATCTACTTCGGTAACAGTTAACTTCACACGGTAATCTGCCCCCAGATCCGCCAGTGCAGAAGTAAAGTCTAATGCATCCGGCTGATGCGGTTTAAGGACATCAAGTACAAGTTTTCTTGTTTTTGTCATGAGCAAGTCTCAGAAGGAATAAACCTGTTATTTTTAAGTCAGATAATCTCGTAAAATTATCGAACAAGTTGGGATGCGAATTGCCGTTTGTTCCGTTTACGCAAATCACTGATGGAACTATCGATCATATTACCACGTATTCGCATATACTCCTCGCCATACACTTAACCACGCTAGAAGTTAATTTGCTTTGTTAGAGTACATTATTTAACACCCAATTTCATTTTTCGTTCTTTTGTAAATTCCCACCATTTTTTAGGTGGGCCACCTTTCATGTAGCTTACAGCTGAAATAAATACATCAATAACGCATGGATCATGCGTCTGCTGTGTCACTTCGCAAAGTTCGTTATACATTAGATATGGGTCTTTGTTTATTAGCTCAATTGGTTCTTTTAACCCTATAAGAATAAAATCCTTTTCAATGGCTTTACCAACATTAGGTATGTCCTGAAAACTTATGATTTCATTTCTTATCATATCTTTTTCTTTTA
>JADFWF010000369.1 GCA_015222965.1 Pseudomonadota bacterium
ATGAGTGACGCGATGAGCCCTTTGCGTACTTACCAGCCTTTCCTTGACCTGATGATTCAGATGGAAAGCCCGATAGTGGGTATACTGGTGGCCGCCGCTTTTACCGGCCTGATACAATCTTCTTCCGCCACGACCGGTATCGTCATCGTCATGGCCAGTCAGGGATTCATCACCCTGCCTGCCGGTATAGCACTGGCCTTCGGTGCCAATATTGGCACCTGCGTAACCGCTTTACTGGCTTCGATCGGAAAACCCAGGGAAGCTGTGCGAGCGGCTATGGTACACATCGCGTTTAATGTCCTGGGAGTACTGGTCTGGGTGTTGTTCATCGACCAACTGGCAGCATTTGTAACTTCATTTTCACCTGTCCATCCGGAACTCAGCGGAGTTGATCGGCTGGGGGCGGAAACCCCGCGCCAGATAGCCAATGCGCACACCATCTTTAATATTGCCAACACCATCATTTTCATCGGTTTTACTACCCAGTTTGCCCGTGTGGTCGAATGGCTGGTGCCGGATGCTCCACTGGAGGAAAAAGCAGTGTTGTCTGTGCGAGCCAAATATCTGGATGAAGTACTCCTGACTACGCCCTCTCTGGCACTGGACAGAGTACGCCTTGAAGTCCTGCACATGGGTGAAAAAGTAGAAAATATGCTAGAAAACATCATGCCGGCCATCATATCGGGTGATCGTAAGACCCTGTTAGCTGTCAGAGAGCAGGATGAAGAAGTGGATTTGCTGTATGACCAGATCATCGAGTATATGGGCAGGATCAGTAAAGGATCGTTATCAAATAATCAAATGCAAGATTTCCTGCAACTCATGTCAGCAGTTAACCAGCTTGAGAATATCGGGGACACCATTGAGACCAATATGGTCGATCTCGGATTCAGTCGTTTCGATGCAGGTTTCTCCATCAGCGAAGCCACCCAGAAAGTCCTGTCTGATTTTCATAAAGTGGTGACAAGGTCGGTGAATGGTGCGATACAGGCCGTCTCACAGAATAACCAAAATGTTGCCATGCAAGTTATTGATATGAAGCAAGAGATAATCGACCTGGTTGACTCTGCAACCGAACACCAGGCGGAAAGACTGGTCGCAGAAGAACCCAACCGAATTGCCGCCTATACCGTCGAAATCGATATCATAGAAAAACAAAGAAGGATATATTCTTTTGCAAAAAGTATGGCAAAATCAGTAATAGCGGATGATTTAATCGAAAAGTAACCGACCGATACCGAGATAAAATATTATGGGCCTGGACAAACTAATAAAAAAATTACAGTTTAATCTTAACAAGGGAAAAAAGAGTAAAAGCGACGTTAGCTGTGAGAAGATTGATGACTTACTGGATAAAATTAAAAAGAAGGAACGTAAGTTAAAGACAATGTTGGCTGAAGAAGACGATAAAACTGAACGCAAGCATTTAAAGCTTGAGCTTAAAATAGCTTCGGCAGAGCGCAGAAAAGGTCTCAAACATCGCAGGGAACTGGGGAAAAGATGTAAATAGCCAGGAGTCGGTCAGACTTATGGGGGGCATAGGTGCTTTGTGACTTCTCTTTAAGTGAAAGGGTGAATCTGACCCCATCAATTTGACCTCATCGATTTGAAAACTGGGCGGGTTATAGGCATTTTGGTAAATATCTGTGTAATTGAGTGGTTGTTGGATGATCTCTTCTGGCTTGTAATATAAAAATATGGCTTTTACGCTTCATTCTTCTTGAAAATTACGGTATTTTTATACTTTATAGGAGAATTTTATGACCGCTAAATCTATCATGAGCTTTCGGTTGGTGAAGTTGAAGCCGACAGATAAAGTGTGTGATGCCTTACGGGTAATGCATGCCCAACAGATCCGAAATCTACCCGTAGTAGACGAAAACGGTCAGTTTGTGGGATTGTTTGGGATTCGTCGCCTGACCAGTCTGTTGTTGCCAAAAGCAGCACGAATGAATTTAGGATTGAAAAATCTGAATTTCATGCCGGATGAGATGGGTGAACTGATAGGTCGGCTGAAAGAAGTGAGTCAATATCCGGTTGCTGATTTTCTGGAGAAGAAAAAACGTCTTATGTTTTGTAAGCCCACGACCAGCTTTCCCGAAGTGTTGGAATTGCTTGATCAAAGTTCGGATACCAGCTTGCCGGTGATTGTCGTTAAAGGGAAAAAGAAGAAGCTGGTGGGGATGGTGTCGGCCTGGGATGTGGTGGAGAAGCTACTGGTGAATGTGTGCGATGTGGACGACGTTGGATGGGAGGGCGCTGATGTCCTCGATCAGGATAAAGAATAATAAGCGAGGGTATTTTTATTATGCATAGCTCACCCGAAACGCTTTCTCATGTAATTTTCGGCTGGGATCCCTTATGGGTTTCCACCATTTTATTTATTGCCACCTACGCGGTGATCGTCAGCGAGAAGATCAACCGTGCTATTGTTGCCGGCCTGGGTGCGGGGCTGATGATTACCCTTGGCATTATCAATCAGCAGCAAGCGATTGCCGGAGTGGACTTCAATACTCTGGGGTTACTTACCGGGATGATGGTGATTGTAGCCATTACCCGTCGCTGCGGTGTGTTTCAGTATGTAGCGGTCTGGTCTGCCAAGAAGGTTGAGGCGAAGCCCTGGGGAATTTTGCTCATGCTGTCGGTGGTTACTGCGGTTCTTTCGGCATTACTGGATAATGTCACTACCGTCTTACTGATCGCTCCTGTGACTTTGCTTATCACCGAGGAGCTGAAAGTTAATCCCTATCCATATCTGTTTAGCGAAATTTTTGCTTCCAATATCGGTGGAGCGGCTACCCTGATCGGAGATCCGCCCAATATCATGATAGGTTCTGCAGTGGGGCTTTCGTTCAACGATTTCCTGCTCAACATGGCTCCAATCACCCCTGTTATTATGGTGGTGACGTTGCTGGTAATCTATTTCGTCTGGGGTAGAAGTTTAGAGACGAGCGATAAGGCACGGCAACGAGTGATGAGTTTTAGAGAACGAGATGCAATTACCGATGTGAGGTTGCTTAAACAGTCGATGTCGGTGCTGACACTGGTCATCATCGGCTTTGTATTTGCCCACCCGCTTCACCTGGAACCTGCAACCATTGCTATGTTTGGTGCTGGCCTGTTGTTGCTGCTCAACAATCTAGGCGAGGATGCGGAGGATCAGACCGAAGACGTACATAACTCCTTCGCCAATGTAGAGTGGGTGACAATCTTCTTTTTTGTCGGCCTTTTTATCGTGGTGAGTGGTATCGAGCATGCGGGTCTACTGCAGATGCTGGGCGATAAGGTGATAGAAATGACCGGGGGTGATATGACAG